>CAZWBW010000027.1:0-3547 GCA_964632355.1 uncultured Anaerolineaceae bacterium
CAAGGATTCGTTTGAGAATCCCAAAGAAGAGAAAAAACACCCCGCAGAGGAGTAGAAGATTGAGCTCCCGCACCGATCTCATCCCCACAACCTCCTGCACCGCATCCGCGACGAGGAGCACCGGTTCGCAATTACATTCCATCGGCAGGTGCGGGGGAAGAGCTCCGTCCAGAGCGCGCTCGACACCATCCCGGGCATCGGACCGAAACGGAAGAAAGCGCTGCTCCGGAAGTTCGGTTCGGTGAAGGCGATCCGCGAGGCGGACGTGGAGGAAATCGCCAGCACCGTGGGGTTCACGCTAACGCTGGCCGAGCGCGTGAAGTCGCACGTATAGCCGGCACCCTCGTTGCCCCCGAACCGCACCATCGGCGGGGTGGAACATTACCGCGTGATGTGGCGTTGTATCCCGCGTGAGGGTGCCTCTTGTCGTGATGGCTGTCGCACTGATGCTCGCGGGCTGTTCCGGCGGCGGCGAACGTGCGGATTCGGCGGTGCTTGCGTCCGTGCCGGAGTACCTGGTCGCCACGCCAACACCTCCGGCGGCTGCGGAAATCCTGCGGTTGTCGGACGCTGCGATGGCTGACGCCGGGTATGTCGTTACCGCCCGGTACGACTGGGAGCGGGATGGCCGGCCGCTCCAGAACGATTACATCTGGGTGGAAGAGACGTACGGAACGAGGAACCAGGTACTGGCGCCTACCGAAATTGGGGTCCAGTGCCGGCCAGGGGAATTCCGGGTGCCGCGGTTCGCACGACGGAGTGAAGGAGCGCTCGCGCTCTATGGCGCCCACACCGGAGCAACCGGGATCGAAGAGGTCGAACTGCTGGGCGACGAGGTCTACCAGGGCACGGATGCCTGGGTGATCCGGTTCCGCTACCTCCTCCCCAGCTGGGAGGGGCCGTTCCCCATCGAACACACCGAGTGGATCGCGAAGGAGGACTACCGGCTGTTGCGGCAGGAGTTGGAGCAGTTCGACCCATATGGGTTCGTGGGGCAGCGGGTGGTGCTGTTTCTCGAGTACCGCGACGAGCCCGCGGAGTGCCCGGCGCGCAGCTGGCCGACACGGGAAAAGATGCGGCCCCTGACCACGCCTCGACTGGAAAACCCGTACCGGTACCGTTAGAGCATGCGGTACCTTGCGCTGGGCGACTCGTACACGATTGGCGAGGGTGTGAAGCCGGCGGAGCGGTGGCCGGTGCAACTGGCGGCGATGCTCCGCGAGCGCGGGCTCGATGTTGAGGAGCCGGAGATCATCGCACAGACCGGGTGGACCACGGACGAACTCGCGGCGGCGATGGACCGTGCGCAGCCCCAAGGGCCGTACGACCTGGTCTCGCTGCTGATCGGCGTGAACAACCAGTACCGCGGCCGCCCGGTGGACGAGTACCGGGAGCAGTTCCGGGAGTTGCTGCAAAGGGCCATCGATCTCGCTGGCGGAAACGCTCGCCGGGTGTTCGTGGTGTCGATCCCCGACTGGGGCACGACGTCGTTCGCTGAGGGTCGCGACCGGGGGCGAATCGCAACGGAGATCGACGCCTTCAACGCGGTCAACCGCGAGGAGGCGAACGCCGCCGGCGCGGGATATGTCGAAGTCACGGAGTACACGCGGCGCGCCGGGAGCCACGAAGCGAACCTGGTCGCCGACCGGCTGCATTATTCAGGCAAGGCGTACCGCGAGTTCGCGTCGGCCGCGCTACCGGTGGCCGTCGCGGCGCTTCGCACCGAGGAGTAGGGCCGGGCACCTCCTCTGCATGAACGCTTGCAGGCGACATCACCTTGGCGGAAAGCTACCCATGTGCCCCTGGAACCACGATGAATGTGACAAAAGGCCTCTTCGTGGCGCGAGACGCGGCGTAGTGTGGGGCAAAAGCCACGGAGGAGACCATGGAGCTTCCGAGTCAGTTGCTCGAGCACGAGCATCGAGAGATCGATGACGGGTTGGCGGAGTTTCGCGAAGGGCTGGAATCGGGTTCCTGGAACCGCCGGGCATTCGCTTCGGCGGCCGGCGAACTTCGCGACCACATCTACGTCGAGGAAGTTGTCTTGTTCCCCTGGCTGCGGCAGGGTGGGCTCGTTGCGCCGATCATGGTGATGCTGCGCGAGCACGGGGAGATCTGGCGGGCCCTCGACGAGCTGGAGCAGCTCATTGACTCGGCGCAGGACGTAGAGGCGGCGAAGGCCGCGTATGACCGGCTGGTTGGCGTCATCGAGGTGCACAACTCGAAGGAAGAGGCCATCCTCTACCGGGCCACGGACCAGGTGCTCGATGGCGAGCAAGCCGAGACGTTGCGCAAGGCCCTGGACAATGCCGCCGCCGACCGCCCTGCTGACTGGGTGTGTCAGGCCGTGGCCACCGGACGCTAACGCCCGGCCATCCCTCGGCTCTCGGCGGGCCCGCGGGTCGTTACGTCAACTGGAGTGCGAACCCGCCCAGGGGTGGCGCATTGCGTAGTGCCACGGGTTGAAGCCCGGCGGTTGAAGCCCGGAGGCACCGAGGATCGTTTCGACCTGGGCCCGGTGTTCGCTCCCATGGCAGATGAGTTGCGTGAGGGCGGTGATAATCGGCGGGCGGAAATCGCCGCGGCCCTGCGCCACCGGGCGGTGGATGTCGCCGGGATTGGCGGCGAACTCTTCCCAGCGACCGCCGATGCCGCGGGCGAGCGGCTCGAGTTCGTCAAGTGTCTTCGCGATCGACGCTGGTAGCGCTTCGTCGACCGGTTCGCCGGTCACAGCGCCGTAGAACGTACCCTCCATTCCGATGAGGTGCGCGAACGTGTCGGGGATGGTGCCGTAGACGCCGGGGACCGTACGCTCGAGCACCTCCCGGGGAAGGGTCTTGCAGTGGGCGATGAGTTGCTGGTTCGCCCAGTTGTTGTATCGAACCATTTCGAGCAGAGCTGAGGCTGTCACGGGCGGGATGATAGCGCGCCGTTTCGCGTCATCCGATGTCCGCGTGACACCGTTTCCTGGGATTCAGGCCACTTCCTTGGCAAGCGGGCTCGGACGTGGCTCTTTAACACGGGCGGCGAAGGTCTACGTTCGAACCAGACGGTAGTAGGAGGGGTTCGACGTGACGACCCGAGTGCGCAATTACACGCAGGTGTTCCCGGAGGGGTACCAGGCGATGGCGGCGCTGAACCGCGTGGTGGCAGAGAGCGAACTCGCCCGGCGGGAGCCGAAGCTGATGGAGCTCGTGAAGATGCGGGCATCGCAGATCAACGGCTGCGCTTTCTGCCTGGACATGCATTCGAAGGATGCCCGCGCCATCGGGGAGGACGAGCAGCGGCTGCATGTGCTCGCTGCGTGGCGAGAGGCGCCCAACTTCTACACCGAACGGGAACGGGCGGCCCTGGCGTGGACCGAAGCGCTGACCCTGCTCCCTTCAGCCGGCGACCTGGACGAGGAGTACGCGGCCCTGGCAGCAGTTTTCACCCAGGAAGAGATCATGACGCTCACGTGGGCCGTCATCGTCATTAATGGATGGAATCGGGTGGCGCGTCCGCTGCAGGCGGAACCGGGAAAGTACGTTTCCCGGCGCGGGCCAGC
>CAZWBW010000027.1:3647-5914 GCA_964632355.1 uncultured Anaerolineaceae bacterium
CACTCGCCGCAGAAGGTGGCCACCGCGGTGGCGGTCCTTGTGCCACAGCCCGGGCAGAACTTCTTGCCGAGCGTTTCGGTACCGCAGTTCGAGCAGGTTGCGGCGACTTCTTTCGCCTTCGCGCTCATGCGCTGGTTTTCCTCGAGGAACTGGTCGTTCTGAACCTGTGTCTCGACGAAGTGTGCGCGGACACGGGTTTCGACCTCCTCGGCGACCGGGGCACAGTTCTTGCACATGTTCGCCGTGGAGTTCCAACACACCTGTTCGCAGAGCCAGTCGCCGCAGTGGCGGCACTGCTTGAACAGTGGCTTGATTTCCGCCACCGCCTTGCGCAGCGCGGCATCGTGCTGTTTGCCGCCGACCGCCATCTGGATGTCATACGCTGAGCTCGCGCCCCGGGAAAAGAGCCCGCCCGTGAAGTTGGCCGCTCCACGCAGGAGGCCGGTGGCGAGGCCGAGCTTGTTCTGCTGATAGCTGCTCATGTAGCCGTTCTGGCAGCGCTCGCAGAAGAACTTGAACTGGAAGCCGCTCTCGGTCGAGAGGTCTTGATAATTACCGGTAAACTCGATGGGCGTTGTCATGCTGAGGGGGCCGCTCGCGAAGGAGTAGTCTCCACGACTCTAGCGGGTGGCGGCTTGTGGTCCATTCGGGAGACGCTTGAGGACGTGGCAGGATGGCGGAGGGGGCGGGTTGCACCGGTTACGTTCCCGTCCCGTGGAGAAGGAAACGGCCTGCCGTAACGGAAACGTCAGGTGGAGCGCTTCCTGGGAATCGACGCGCATCGCTGCAATAGCCTACTGTTTGAGCGGGTGGCGTAGATGGCAGACAGAATCGAACGCGAAATAGAGGAGATCCTGGCCAAGCTCGACCAGGACGGACCACTGGCGCCGGAGAAAAAGCCCGTGTCGATTTTGTCGGCGCGGACACGCAAGAAAACGACGCCGCCTCGCTTGCAGCGGCCGCGCAGGAACCCGCTCGCCAACCTGAACCCCACGACCTTCCTGTTCGTCGGGGCCGCCCTGGTGGTTGGTGGCCTCATTCTTTCGAACGCCTGGGCGCCCCTCATTTGGGTGTCGTTCGCCGGTGTTCTGATCTTTCTCGGTGCGTTCGTGAGTTCGTTCTTCCGGACTTCGGGCCCGAGAGGGAGCAAGCCTCGAGGGGTGTATTGGCGGGACCGCTACATCGAGTACGAGCCGGAATCGCCGGGAGTGTGGGACCGCCTGCGCCGAAAGTTCCGGCGCTGACCGGGTTACCCTGTGGGTAGGTTGCGAACGCACATCCTGGTTCGCCTCGCTCTCCTCCCTGCGCTGGTGGGGTTGGTCCTTGCCGCGTGTTCGGAGGGGGACGATTCGAACGGCCCCGGTATCGATGCCGCGCAGAGCACCACGCCTTCGGCGACAGCCTCGGTTGCGTCTCCTACTGCAGTTGTCCCCGCCCGCGCCGACGGCCCGGCAGAGTTCGAGGGCAGCCGCGCCATGGAGCACATCGAACGGCTGTCGGTCGACATCGGGCCGCGCGTAGCCGGGAGCCCGGGAGAGCGGGCGGCGATCGACTACATCGCCGAGCAGTTCCGCTCGTTTGGGTACACCGTCGAGGTGCAGGAGTTCGATTACGAAGGCGACCGGTTCCAGGCGGGCGAAGTGTCGGTCGATGGCCAGGGCTTCGAGGCGTACACGATGCGTGGGAGCACCGGCGGCCAAGCCACGGGCGAAGCGGTGTACGTCGGCATCGGCGACGCGGAGGGCATCGCTGGGCAGGACCTGGCGGGCAAGGTCGCTATCGCGGCACGTGGCGCCATTCCGTTCTCCGAGAAACTGGCGAATGTCCAGGACGCAGGAGCCGTGGCGCTGGTGGTGATCAACAACCAGCAGGGCGGCTTCGTCGGCGACCTGGGGATGCGAACGGATATGCCGGTAGTGAGCGTCGGCGATGAGGCCGGCGATGCGCTGCGCGAGGCAGCGGCTGGGGGAGCAAACGTGACGGTTCGCGCGGCCGGTGCGACCTCGACCTCATGGAACGTGCTGGCGCGCACGAACGGCGACGCGGCCTGCGAGGTGCTGGTCGGCGGGCACCACGATAGCGTGCCGGCGGCGCCGGGCGCGCTGGACAATGCGAGCGGGACAGCGACGGTCGTCGAACTCGCACGGGCGTTCGCCACGGACGGGCTGGACGACGGACTGTGCTTTGCCACGTTCGGCGCGGAGGAATCGGGGCTCTTCGGCAGCCGGGCGATGGCCGAGCAGATGGAAGAGCAGGGCGAACTGCCG
>CAZWBW010000027.1:5924-17014 GCA_964632355.1 uncultured Anaerolineaceae bacterium
TGAACCTGGACATGACCGGTCTCGGAGACTCGATCGACCTCATCGGGTCGCCGGAACTGGTGCAGATCGCCAGCCGGCTCGCCGAGGAACTGGGAGTGGCGGCGACCCCGACAGAGCTCGCCGCGTTCCTCGGCAGCGATCACCAGAGCTTCCAGCGACTGGGGGTCCCGGTCATCTTTCTGACCACGAACGACCTCGGGCAGTTCCACACGCCCGGTGACACGATCGAGACCATCGATGCGGACGACCTGGAGCGGGCCGGGGACCTTGCTTACGCGCTAATTACCGAACTGCTGCCCTAGCTTGCCGCAATCGGCAATCGACACCTAGGATGGCCAGCGTGAGGGGGATCAGGCTCCTGGTTTCGCTGGCCGGAGTGTTCACCGCGCTCGCCATCGCGGCGTGTGGCGGTGGCGGCGGCGCTGGCACGGAGCCGGAGACACAGGCGCGCATCACGGACCCGGCGCTCGTCCCAACGGCGACACCGATGCAGGACCCGGTGGTCTACCGCATCCAGAACGACCGCATCATCACCGAGAGTGGGGCGGAGCAGACCGTGGTGGCAGGGAACACAGGGAACCCACAACCGCGCCGCCAGACCTACACGGTGGAGTCCGGTGACACGTGCAGCAGCATCGCTGCATCGCTTGGGGTGTCCGTCGAGGAGTTGCTTGCTGCGAACCGTTCGATCGATTCGTCGTGCACCAACCTTCGAGTGGGCGACGAACTCGTAATCCCGGGTTCGAGCACTTCGGGAGCCGGTGGGCAGCCGGCCGCTACACCAACCCCCACGCCGGCTCGCTCGAGCGGTGGCGGCACGACGTACGCTGTGGTCGAAGGTGACACGTGCGAAAGCATCGCCGCGAGCCATGGCGTCTCGGTGAGCGACTTGCTGGCGGCGAACCCGTCGGTGGGCGATGGGTGCACGAATCTTCAGATCGGCCAGGAACTCCAGATTCCCTAGCGCCCGTCCTCGCCGCGAATCGCAGTGGCGAGGCGCTCAACGGGTACGCCGAGGACTCGCGCGGCTTCGTCGATTCGCAGGTCGTACAGGTCCGGGGTCACGCCGAGGGTGGCGACGCGGGAGCTGGCGCGCGGATAGACGCGAAGCGCTTCGAAGACTGAGACGCTCGGTGACACGTGCGTTGGCTGTTCCACGGGTAGCTGCTCCGTTCGGGAGTGCCGATCCGGCCCGGAACACCTTAGCCCCCGCGGGTATCGGTGGGGCCACTCAAAGCGAAATCTTGATGGACCTTGCACCGGGGTCGCAGGTGCTTCGACCCGCCGGCAGCGCTATGCGTCACCCAGTTCGGCCAGCACCTCGGCGGTGTGTTCGCCGAGCTTCGGGGCTGGTCTGCGGAGCTCCCAGGGGGTTGCGCTGAACAGATAGGGCGCACCGGGCATCGCGACGGGGCGGTCGACCCCTTCGCCCGTGGTTTCGACGAAGTGGCCACGGTCCCAGAAGTGGGGGTCCTGCAGCGTCTCGTCCGGGGCGCGGACGATACCCCAGGCCTGGTCGCGCTCCTGGCCGCCGCGGTAGATGTACTCGGCGTCGTGCGCGGCGATGAACTTCGCGACCTCGGCCATGATCTCCGCAGCCTCGGGGGAGCCGCGGCCTGGCTGCCGGGCGAGCGGGTTGTCGAAGCGCTCTTCGTCGAACTGCTGGCCGAAGCCGGACTCCTGGAACCACTTCTTGAGCTTCGCCCAGCTTTCGTTGTCGCGGCCCACGCCGAAGAGGACGAGGTAGCGGCCATCCTTCGCCTGGAAGAGCCACGGTTCGGTTCGTTGCACCGAGGCGTGGCGGCAGGTCTGGCGGATGACGTCCTGCCGTGTGTAGAGCCAATACGGCATGCCGACTTCGACGGTGCAGGAAAGCGCTTCGTGCATCGAGCAGTCGATGTATTGGCCCTGCCCGGTGCGGTCGCGGTAGAGCAACGCAGCGAGGATGCCGTGCACGGCGAATTGGCAGGCGGTGTGGTAACCCTGGTCGCCGTGTCCACGAATTGGTGGTGCGCCGGGGGCGTCTTCAGGGTCGTAGCCGTTCATGTGCATCGGCCCGCCGAGCGCGAGCGCGACCAGGTCGGATGACCGGTAGTGCGCCCAGGGCCCATCCTGCCCGAAGGGCGTGACCGAGCAGGCGATGAGCGCGGGGATGGCTTCGGGAAGGGCGGCCGGGGCGAGGCCGAAGCCGGCGAGGGTGCCGGGCGGCTGGTCCTCGAGCAGCACACTGGCGGTTCGGACGAGGCGCCGGAAGCGGTCGCGGTCCGCATCGGAGTTCGCGAGATCGAGCACGACGGAGCGCTTGTTGGTGTTGTAGTACCAGAAATTCAGGGAGCGGTTGGGACCGGGTTCGTCGTTCACGAAGGGGCCGATGCGGCGGGCGTTCGAACCTTCCGGCGGTTCGACCTTGATGACGTCGGCGCCCATGTCGGCGAGGAGTTTCCCGGCGTATTGGCCGAGTTCGTCGCAGACTTCGATGACGCGAAGACCTGCAAGTGGCCCGGTCACATGAACACTCCTGCGGATTCGTGCTCGGCGAACTCTTCTTCGGACATGCCGACGACCTCGCGCATGACTTCGTAGGTGTGCTGGCCCAGCAGCGGGCTGGAGGTGCGGAGGGCGCCGGGGGTCTCGCTGAGCTTCGGGACGATACCGTCGTACTCGCAGTCGCCGAGCTCGGGGTGCGGGAGGACGTGCCACCAGTCACGGGCGGCGAGCTGCGGGTCGCGTTCACGGCGGTCGCTGGCCTTCTGCGCGACGCCCGCGCGAACGCCGGCGGCCTGGAGCAGCTCCATCAGTGCGTAGTCTTCTTGCGGGGCCGTCCACTCGGCGATTCGGGCGTCGAGTTCGTCCTGGTGTTCGAGGCGGCCGGCGTTGGCCGCGAACCGGGGGTCAGTGGCCCATTGGGGTTCGTCCATCGCGCGCACGAGGGCCTGCCATTCGGCGTCGTTCATCACCGCGATGGCGATCCAGCGGTCGTCGCCGCGACACGGGTAGGTGTTATGCGGCGCGACGGCGGGCTCCCAGGCACGGTTCCCTGGTGGCATCCCCTCGCGACGCCAGCTTCGGCCATTCACGGTGTAGTCGAGGATTGCCGGGCCGTTCAGCACGATGCCGGCCTCGACCTGGGAGATGTCGATGTGCTGACCTTCGCCAGTCCGGTTTCGGTGGTACAGGGCCATCATGATCGCACTGGCGGCCGTGTAGCCGGCGGTGTGGTCCATGAAGCTGTACCCCCAGCCAGCCGGAGGCTTCCCCGGGAGCCCGGATGTGAACGCGAGGCCGCAGAGCGCCTGCGCTGTCGGCCCCCAGGTCGTGTAGGCGCTGTCACGGCCCGAGTGCCCAAAGCCGGAAAGCGAGCAGTAGATGATGTCCGGGCGGATCTCGCGGAGCTGTTCGTAGTGCAGGCCCCACGACTTCATGACGCCAGACGAGAAGTTCTCGACCACAACGTCGCTGACGGCGATGAGGCGCTTGAGCACGTCGAAGCCGAGCGGGTGGCGGACGTTGAGGAGAATGCTCTTCTTGTTGCGGTTGAAGTAGTTGAAGAAGCCGGAGTTGTTGAGCGTCGGGGTGTCGCCGATGATGGGCCGCCCGAGCCGGATGGCATCGACCGCCTGGGCGTGTTCGACGCGGATCACCTCGGCGCCGAAGTCGGCGAGGACCCGGGTGGCAGTGGGCCCGGCGATGATCCAGGTGAGGTCGCAGACACGGACGCCGGAGAGGGGGAGGTCGGTCATGGCCGGAATTCTAGGCTGCTGTGGGTGAGGGTTGCCAGCCCCGGCGCCCGGCGCGGTGTATCCGAAGGCGCTTTCGAGGCGAACGCGAGGCCATATACTGGCCAGCAGGAGGGCGCGACGTGAACGAGCAAGGAGCGGCGCAAGAATGCCATCAATGAACTCCAACGACGCAAGCGGGAGCAGTTCGAGGGCGGACTGGCGGCAGGACGCGCGCGAACTGACGGCGGAGTACCTGCGCGTGATGGCGAAGGTGCACCAGCTCACCAGCGGGCAGCAGCAGACGTTGACCCCGCAAGCGTCCCCGCAGGCGAAGCCGTACTGGGACGATTCGCGAATCGAGGAGATCGTCAGCGCGCGATCGAAGATCCTCGGGCCATCGGTGTGGGCCGCTGCGCGGCCGGACGCCGGGCCGATCATCTCCTTCGCCGGTGGCTTGCCGGATATCCCGTCTCTGCCGGGCGAGGAACTCCTACGAGCAGCGAGGACGGTCATCGACCGGGAGCAGAAGGAAGCGCTGGAGTACGGCGGAACGTTCGGCACCACGCCACTGCGGGAGGTCATCGCGGAGCGGTCGTCCAAGCTCGAAGGCATCCCGGTGACCGTCGACCAGGTGATGATCACGTCTGGTTCGGCTCATGGCATCGGGCTGGTGTGCGAAACGTTGCTCGACCCGGGCGATGTGGTGCTGACCGAGAGCCCTAACTTCCCGGGGAGCATGCGAACCATCCGGTCGTTTGGCGCCGAGCAGATCGCAATCCCGATGGACGAAGACGGGATGCTGGTCGAAGCGCTGGAGGAGCAACTCGATCGCGTGGCGCAATCGGGGCGCCGGGTAAAGTTCATCTACTGCATCCCGACACACCAGAACCCGGCAGGGTGCACGTTGCCGCTCGCCCGGCGCGAACGGGTCGTCGACCTGGCGCGGCGCTACGGGACGATCATCCTCGAGGACGACGCGTACGGGGAACTCTGGTTCCACGAGACGCCACCGCCGTCGCTGTTCGCGCTGAGCGGCGGAGAGCACGCCATCAAGGTGTCGAGCTTCTCGAAGATCATCGCGACCGGGCTGCGGATGGGCTGGTTGACCGGCCCCGCCCCGCTCGTCTCGCGGATCGCGGCGCTGCGGTACGACATGGGGTCCAGTGTGTTCCTCGGGCGAGTTATCGCCGAGATGGTGCGAAACGGCGACCTCGACCGGCACATCGAACGCCTCCGTGGAATCTACGCGAGGAAGCTCGACCGGACGGAGGACGCCCTCCGGCGCTACTGCGCGGACTACTGCACGTGGAGGTCGCCGCGTGGGGGATTCTTCCTGTGGCTGCTGCTGCGGCCCGGCCTCGAAGCCAGCGCCGTGCAGCAGGCGGCGATGTCCCGTGGCGTGATCGTCGGGCAGGGCCCACAGTTCTTCGCGGATGGGCAGGCGACGAACCACCTCCGCCTGGCCTTCAGTTATGTCGCGATGGAAGACATCGAAGAGGGCATCCACCGGCTCGGCGAGGCGATGGCGGAGGTGGCGGCGAAGTCTCCGGGCAAGTAGCGGCTAGCGGTAGTTCCCGAACTTGAGCTCCATCCCGAAGTCCTGCGACTTCACGGCCTGGATGACCTGCTGAAGTTCGTCGCGACTGGGCGAGGAGACCCGGACGGCGTCGCCCTGCACCTGCGCCTGGACCTTCTTGAACTTCTGGTCCTTGATGAACTTGACGATCTTCTTCGCGGTGTCGGTATCGATGCTCTGCTTGAGGGTGATCTGCTGCCGCACCGTGCCGCCGGCTGCCTTCTCGATGTTCCCGCGGTCCAGGTTCTTGATCGGCACGTTGCGAGCGATCATTCGCTGCAGCAGCACCTGCCAGATGGCTTCGAGCTTGTAGTCATCCGCGGTGTGGACGTTGATCCGGGCGGCATTGCGGTCGAAATCGATCTCGGCGAGCACGTTCTTGAAGTCGAAGCGGTTGGCGATTTCGCGCTTCGCCTGGTTCACCGCATTGTCGACTTCCTGCAGATCCGCGCCCGTCGTGATATCGAAAGACTGATCCTTGGCCATGGCCGAACCATAGCGGGTATCTCGGCGAGGCGGAAATTTCGCCTATCCGACCTTGCGCACCGCGGCCTCGACCACGCGCGCGCAATCGAGGAGTTCGGGGATCACCAGGTATTCGTCCTTGGTGTGCTGGTTGTAGCCGCCACGGCCAATCACGATGGAGGAGATTCCCTGTCCGCGAAAGACGTTGCCGTCGGTGCCGCCGCCGACCGGATGCGGGTCGGGCGTAAACCCGAGTTCGCGGAGTACGCCGAAGACGAGGTCGGCGGCCGGGTCGCCGGGCTCGAGGCGATACCCCGGGTACTCGAGCCGGAACTCGCTCTCGATGCGTGCGTCGGGATGGCGCTGCTGCACTTCGGCCAGGTGGTCCTTCGCGCGAGACACGAGGCCTTCGACTTTCTCGAACTCCATGCTCCGCATCTCGCCTTCGATGCGCGCGTAATCCGCGACGGCGTTGCGAACCAGCCCGCCCTTGATGGTGCCGACATTGCCCGTGGTTTCGTTGTCGATTCGCCCCTGCGGGAGCCCGAGGATAGCCTCCGCAGCGATGTGGATGGCCGGGACGCCCTTCTCGGGTTCGAGGCCAGCATGGGCGGAGCGCCCGTGCACCTCGATGTCGTAGGTGTAGTGGTACGGTGCCTGGCCCTGGATGGAGGTCGGCGGACCGCCGCTGTCGATCACGATGGCGACCTTCGCGGTGAGCTGGCTGTAGTCCATATCCCGGGCGCCGACGAGGCCGACCTCCTCTCCGCGGGAGATGGCGACTTCGATCGGGCGGGTGGTTGCGCCGTCTTCGATGGCCGACTGGAGCACTTCGAGAATGACGGCACAGCCGGCCTTGTTGTCGGCGCCGAGGATAGTCGTGCCGTCGCTGCGGATGATGTCGGGCCCGTCCCAGACGGGTTTGATGCCGCGGCCGGGTTCGACGGTGTCCATGTGCGCCGAGAGGAGGATCGGTTCGCCCTGCCCGGGGCGGCGTGCGAGCACGTTGCCGGCACGGTCCTGCCACGCTTCGACGCCGAGCGCCTTGAGGCGTTGTTCGAGTTCGGCCGCAATGGCGTCTTCGTCGCCGGACGGGGAGTCGATAGCGACGAGATCGAGGAAGGTCTGGACGATGCGGTCGCGGTTGATCATGCGGTCCTCCGGTCGGCGATAACGAGCTTCACTATATGCGAGGGTGCCGATTCTCGGGCGCTCGTTGTTGCGTTAACAGTGTCTTCCACGCAGGCTGTCAAGCTAGAGCTATGGTGATTGAACTCGCTACCCGGGATATCGACCTCGAGATTGCCTACAACGTCCGCCATCTCGGCGGATACGCAGCCGGCAAGGACAAGCAAACCACCGCAGATGCGATTCGCAGCGCGAGCCTTCACCGGCTCACCCGGAACGGTGTGGGACGGCTGCGCGATATGGGCGTCCGGGTCGTAGTCGACCTGCGGTCGACAGCCGAACGGGAACGCGATACGACGCCCGATCTTGCGTATGCAGGCATCGAAAACGTTCACGCGCCGGTGTTCGAGGCCGACGCTTCCCCGACAGGGATGAGCGAGGAGTTCCCGGGCTTCGCGAAGGTGTACGAACGGCTCCTCGAGCGCGGAGCAAGGGCCTATCGGACGCTGTTCGAGACGCTGGCGCGGAATGACGGGAGCGTGCTGTTCCACTGCGCCGCCGGGAAGGACCGCACGGGCGTTGCAGCGGCGTTGCTCCTCCAACTCGCCGGCGCTTCGAACGAGGACATCATCGCGGACTACAAGCGGTCCGCGGAGTTGTTGACGCCGATGATCCCGCACTGGGAGCCCGAGTGGCGAGCGCGCGGCGTTCCAGAGGAGCGCGTGAGGCAGCTCCTGGCATCGAACCCGGAAGACATGAAGGCAACGCTGCACTTCATCGGCATGCGCTGGGGCCACGCCGAAGGCTACCTCGAGTCGATTGGGATGAGCCGCGACGATATCTCGGCGCTCCGGGCTCGCCTTGCGGTGAGCGTTACGCAGTAGCGCGTAGGGTTCGCGACACCCTACTTCGCCGCCACGGGGAACGCCGTCCCGGTTTCGTAGCCGATCCCGGAGAGCATCGCGTGGATCTCGCGCGCGGTGCGCACGATGCGGGCCGCCTCCGGACCGCCGACCGCCTGCTTGCCGTCGCAGAGCGCTTCCGCGGGGTTCGAATGGATGTCGAACTCGATGCCGTTCGCACCTGCGGCAACGAACCCATACGTGACGCGCTCGACGAGTTTCTTGTCGCCGGACGAGTGGCTCGGGTCAGCGATCAGCGGAAGGTGGGAGCGCTGGCGTACGAGCGGGATCATCGAGATGTCCGCCGCGAAGCGAGTCTCGGATTCGAACGACTTGATGCCGCGATAGCAGAGGATGACGTTGCGATTCCCGCCACCGACGCTGCGCCCCTCGCGATCGAGGCCGGACATGATGTAGGCGGCAGCGCAGAGCCATTCGTTCAGGTCGTTCCCGAACCCGTGCTTGAGCACGACCGGGACGTCGATGCGCGAGAGCTCCTCGAGAAGCGGGGAGTACTGGGCGCTGCGGGCGCCGATCTGGATGATGTCGACGCCGGCGCGGAGGAACGCGTCGAGATGGCGGAGGTCGATGAGTTCGCTAACGATGGGGAGACCCGTCTCGGCCTTCATCGCCTGGGCGATATCAAGGACACGCTCGATGGCCAGTCCGCGATAGTCGTACGGGCTGGTTCGTGACTTATCGACGAAGGCGCGGAGGATATCGCATCCCGCGTCCTTCGCGAGGCGGGCGGACGCGAGCGCCTGGGACTCGGTTTCGATGGCGCATGGACCGCCGATGATCGTCAGGTGGTGCCCGCCGATCGGGACGCCGGCGACGTTGATGACCGTATCGTCGGGATGGAAGGCGCGGCTCGCATCCTTGTACTTGACGGTGAGGCGGATGACGCGGTCGACGCCGGGAAGTTCGGCGATGCGCGCTTCGTCGACGGAGCTGGTGACGCCTTTGACGCCGATGACCGTGGTGTCGCTGACGATGGTTTCGCAGCGGAGCCCGTAGTCGCGAACGATGCGGTCGATAACGCGTTGGGTTTGTTCGGGCGTGGCGCCCGGGGCCATGTGAATGATCATCGGCGTTCCTCGTTATGTTGGCGTCCATTTTCCGACGACGCACGCCTATACGCGATCTGCCTTCACGTGCCTGTAATGCCATGGCGTGCCGCCTTATCCGTGCGGGGGCGAGGCGCTGAAACGCTGGAGGAACCACACGGGAGGTCGCGGATGATTCGAGGCGGCGAACGCGGTGCGCAGCACGGGCTCGCGTTAACGGATAACACGCTCCGGGAGTGGGTGGGGCTTGGAGTATTCCTGCTGCTCACCCTTGGCGTGGCTGCGATCGGGAGCGTGATCACGAGTTCGGGCCAGGCCTGGAACGACCCCCTTGAAAAGCCGTGGTTCTATCCGCCCGGGTGGCTCTTCGGTCCGGTCTGGACGGCGCTGTACGTGATGATGGCAGTAGCGGCGTGGCTGGTATGGCGCGGACGTGGAATACCTCGAACGCAAGGGGCACTGGGCCTGTGGACGGTGCAACTGGCGCTGAACCTGGCGTGGACCGGGATCTTCTTCGGCCTCGAACAGCCGGGCTGGGCGCTGGTTGAGATCCTGGTGCTCTGGGTCGCGATTGCGGCTACGGGCGTGGTGTTCTGGCGGTACAGCCAACTCGCGAGCTGGCTGCTGGTGCCGTACCTCGCGTGGGTGACGTTCGCGGCTGCGCTGAACTTCGAACTCTGGCGACTGAACTAGCTACGTGACGACGAGTTCGACCCCTTCGCGGCAGAGCTGGCACTCCTCGGGCGGCCACGACGCGATATCGAGCGTGATACAGGCGTAGAACGGCACGCCAAAGTCCACGCGGCCGCCGGTCCGGTCGACCAACATGCCGACGCCGGCGACCTCGGCGCCCCGGGCGCGAACTGCATCGATGACGTCGCGGACAGATCCCCCGGTCGTGAGCACATCGTCGACGATCAGCACCCTGTCGCCGGGGCCGATTTCGAACCCACGCTTGAATTCGCGGCCCTCACCGCTGTCGGCACGTTCGGCAATGATGGAGCGAAGCCCGAGATGGCGTGCCGTTTCGTACGCAAGGATGACGCCGCCGGTCGTGGGGCCCGCAACCAGGTTGGCTCTCCCGCGAAAGTGATCAGCGATGAGCCCACAGAGCTTCCCGGTGAGGTCGGGCCACTGGAGGATGCGGAACTTTTCGACGTAGGTATCGGCGTGGCGGCCGCTGGAGAGCTGGAAGTGTCCACGAAGGAGCGCGCCACGCTCAGCGAGCTGTGATTCGAGGTCGGAGTTCGTCACGGGTGTGAGCGTACCGCCGGTGCGGTGCGAGCGTCCACGGTCAGTCCCCGATGCGCTCGGTGCTTAGCTCGGGTTTTTCAAGCTTCGGCGAGGCGTTCGGCGCGAACCCGAAGTGGCTGGTGGGCCAGTAGGAGAACATCGCCTTGCCGATGATCAGGTCTTCGTGGATGAGCCCGACGGTGCCGGAGCGGCTGTCGAGGCTGTTGCGGCGGTTATCGCCCATCACGAAGTACTCGTCTTTCCCGAGCTGGATTTCGGGCATGTTGTCGTTCCAGGGCTCGGTGATGTAGGGCTCGATGAGCCGGTACCCGTTGATGTAGACCTGCCCGTTCTGAATCCCAATACGCTCGCCGGGCAGGGCGATGACCCGTTTGATGAGGTCCTCTTCGTGGTCGGGGCGCGGGTCCTGGAGCACGATGATGTCGCCCCGCTCGGGGCCGTGGAACACGTGCTTCTTTGGGTCGTCGCCGGGATCGATGAACGGGAGGAAGCGGCTCAGCTTCTCGAGGTCGATCTCGGAGTAGACCAATTTGTTCACGATGACGAACTGCCCGTCGTCGAGCGTGGGGTACATCGATTCGCCGCTGACACGGAAGTTCTGGAAGCTGGCGCGGACGCAGAGGAACACGAGGAGCGCCAGGAGCGCCGTCTCGACGATCTCCCGCACGAGCATTTTCGTGCGGCCAGTCGACGATGACTCGGCGGGTTCGGAGAACGAGGGCTCCTCTGGCTCGTAGAAGCTGGTCACCACGTAGCCGCTGTCGCCGCCACCGCCGCCGTCCCAGTCGGAGGGTTCGTCGTCAGTGGCGCCAACCCAGCCGTCGGTCTCAAGCGGCGGGACGGGGCGTGGGGCCGCGGCCTGCGGACGGAGGAACGACTGCGGCTCGTCGCCGCCGGAAGCTTCGTCGATCAGCTCGGCAGCATCACGACCGAGCAGCGGCTCGAAGGCGGCATCGTCCGCGGGCGACGCAGGCTCCTC
>CAZWBW010000027.1:17114-29898 GCA_964632355.1 uncultured Anaerolineaceae bacterium
GGCTCCTCTGGTTCCGTTTCAGCGTTCGCGTGTTCGTAAAACGCCCGGAGAACGACGTCATCCTCGTCGGGTTCTTCCGGCTTCCAGAGCGGGGCGGTGTGGGGCCGCTCTTCGCTGGCCGCTTCGGGAACGGTGGTACCGGGTTCGAAGGTAGGCTCGTCGTGCCCGCCGGTGCCCCTGTACACGGCCACATCACCGGGGGCCCCGGCAAACCCGCTCGCCGCGGCGACATCCGCCCAGGGGTCGTCCTCGGTGGGCTGCTCGTCTGCGAGCGGTGTGTCGGCTCGCGTTGTGTCTGCTGGCGAAGGCTCGACCGCAGGCCCCTCGTCGAGCTGGCTGAATACGTGTGCCCATGCGGAGGCGGGATCGGCGGGCTCCGCGTGGGCGACAGGTTCATCTACCGGGGCAGGTTCCTGCCCCGGTTCTTCCCGGGAAAACTGATCGTCCCGACCGGCCGGGTCTTCATCGGCCGGGACATCACCTTTTGGGAACGACTCTCCAGCAGCGCGGCGCGCTGCGATGAACGCGGCCCACGGGTCGTCATCCTCCTCGGCAGCCGGGTGCAACTCGACGACGTTCGGCGGCGGCTCCTCGTTCGAGGCTTCCGGGGGCGGTTGCGGCGCCGGGAATTGCAGGAGGTTCGGATCCGGGGCGTCGTCCGGGGTAGGCTCCCGGTTATCGCTCTGGTTCGGGTCGTTCACAACGTCATTGGATGGCATCGGGTCGCTGCTGTCGAGCGAATGCGAATACATCGGGGCTGCGAACGACGATTCGACGGCCTCTTCGACCTGCTCGGCATCGGGCGAGGGCGCGGCGTCGCTTTGTGGTTTGAACAGGTGCGCGATCGCCGTGATGTCCGACGTGTAGTCCTCGTCGTCCTCGTCCTCGTCGAGCGATGCCGCTGCAGGGGCGGGTTCGAACTCGACGGGCTCGGGCGAAGGTTTGGGTTCGGCGGCGAGAGGTGCCGGTTGCGTTTCCGGCTCGTCCGCAGACGGTTCCGTCTGCTCGGCGATGAACGGCGTCGCGGGAGCGGCTTCTGGTTCGACGGGCTCGGCAGCGGATTCGACCTCTGCTGCGAGTGGCTCCGGGTGCGTTTCCGCCTCGACCGCGGGCGGTTGGTCGGGGATGGACGCCGCAGCGGGAACGCTCTCGAACTCGACGGGCCCGGCGGGCGCTTCGTGCCCGGCCGCGAGAGGTGTCGGGTGCGCGTCGAACTCCGCGGCGTGCGGTTCGGGCTGTTCGGCGGTCGACGCCGCGGGAAGACCGGTCGGCTTTTCCGGCTCCTCGGGCGAATCCGAAGACAATGCCTCGCTTTCGGGTTGGGCCGGAGGCGCCTCAACGGATGCCGTGCTCGGCAGCGCGGGCTCGGGGGCGGGAGACGCCGACCTCTCTTTGACGCCGGGTTCGCTGTCCCGCTCCGACCGTGGTTCCGCCTCGATCGACGCTGCGGGAGCGACCGTCGCTTCCCCGTTCGCCGGTTCGGTCGAGGCGCTCTCGTCGGCCCTGGCAGCGCTGAGCGCCGGGTTCACCCAGCGGGGGACGAACGTGGTATCGTCGCTGGAGCCGGATCGTGGTTCGGGGACATGGTCGACCGGCACCCAGTCGCCGTCAGCCGGATCGGCCTCAGGCAGGGGCGTGGGTTCCGGCTCGTCCTCGGCCTTGCGGTTGAAAAGCCGGGCGAAGAAGCCGCGCCGCTTGCGCCGCGGGTGCGCGTCCTTCGTGTCAGCTTCGAACGTCGGCACGCGAGCGAGTTCGTCCCACGACGCGCCTTCGGGCTCATCGCCAGGCATGTCGGGCACCTGGACCCAATCACCGAACGCCGGGGGACGGACGTTGCTCTGATCTTCGCGGGCCGGGGCGGGATCGCTGCTGGCAGCGGGAGCAGCGTCCTGGGCGGCGGGCTCGGCGGGCTGGCCCGCGGACTCCTCCTTCCCGTCCTCCAGTTCCCAATCGAACGGCTGGAGAAACTCGGGAGGGACCTCGCGGGGAGTGTTTTGGTTTGCGCTGTCGCCGGTATTCATGTTGCCGCTGGCCCAGTTTCGCATCGCGTCGACGATACTGCCTTCGTCCACGCTACCAGAGAAGACCTCCTCCCAGCGTGAGGTCCGAGCGGGAACCTCCTCGGTTTCGGCGTTGTCATCTCGTTCGGAGCGCAAGCGAAGCGGGAGCGGCGGGGGCGCTTCCGGTTCAGTTCCTGGGCCGGGTTCGGCGGAATTCTCGGCGGCGGCCGGTTCGTTGGTGTTGGACCGGCCCGGCCAGTCGCTCATCGGTGCGAGGGGGTCGTTGCCGTCGCCGCTGCCGGCGAATGCGTCGGCCCAGCGAAGTCGGCTGGTCTGCGAGTCACGGGCCTGGGCAGGTTGCTCGGCGGTCTCCCAGGCGCCGCTCCGGGGGAGTGCGAGCGGGAGATCGGGTGTCCACTCGTCGTCGTCAGCGTCCTGTTCGCTGTCGCCCAGGGGCCGCAGTTCCTTGAGGGCGTCGGGGTCGCGATTCAGCATCCACTTCCCGCCGGCGATGAGGCGGGCGCCTTCTTCGTCCTCCTGTTCGGGCTTGCGACCGAAGCTAAGAAGTCCTTTCCGGGCACCTTTTTCTTGTTCAGGCCTGTCGATCTCCGGGATATCGTCCGCCTTTGAACGGACGCTCTGGCGGAGTTCGCGACTCTTCTGCTGTTGTCGCTCCCAGGCGCCCTGGGGCAGGTCGAAGTACCAACCGCTGTCCTCGGATTCGCCGTCGAAAAAGTTCTCCAGACTGCGATCCTCGGGATCCTGCTGCATCGTCATGAGCCTATCACAGCCTCCCCTGTGCACCGTTTGACCGTGAGTTCGCCCTTTACAGGCGATTCACCTACTCTCGCGAGCGATGGGCGGGCAGGAACCCACGGATGAGCGACTTGTCCTACTAGCAAAGGACGGCGATCTGGAGGCGTTCAACAGCCTCGTGGACCGCTACCAGAGCGCGGTATACACCCTCTGTTTGCGCTTTTTGGGGAACCCGGAAGCGGCAGAGGACGCCACGCAGGAGGCGTTTCTTTCGGCATACCGGGCGCTCGATCGCTTCAATGGCGGCAGTTTTCGCAGCTGGCTACTGCGGATTGCGGCGAATGAAAGCAAGGACGAACTCCGAAGGCGCAAGCGCAAGGATGCGACGGCGTCGCTCAATGAGATGTTCGACCGCGAGGAGGGTCCCGTTGAGATCGCCGACCCCGGGGAGGGAGTCGAAGAGGCAATCGAACGGGGCGAATTCGGGCAGGACCTGGAGGCGCTGCTCGCCCAGCTACCGCTCGAACAGCGGCAGGCTGTGCTGCTGGTGGATGTGTACGACTTCCAGTACGAGGAGGTCGCGCAGCTTGTTGGCGCTTCGGTTGGGACGATTAAGTCGCGCATCCACCGCGGTAGGGAGCGGCTCCGCAAACTGATTCTTTCGCGACCGGAACTTTCCGCGTCGATCCGGCGTCTGGAGGACTGAGGGAGAGAACATGCCACGGATGCGACGGGCCGACGAGCACGAGCGCTTACGGCTGTTGTTAGACGACTACATCGCCGACGCGCTCGATGAGCGGGAGCGCCGGGAGATAGAGACACACCTTGAGACGTGTGCTGAATGCCGGGCAACGGCCGAGGAGCTGCGCACGGTGCGAGCGGCCCTGCGAGCGCTGCCCGAGGTGGAAGCGCCGCGGTCGTTCCGGTTGACGCCCGAGATGGTGGCGGCGCCCAAGGCACCGGTGCCCATCCGGCCGCGGCAACCGGCATGGATTCCGAGGTTTGCGCAGATCGCTGCGGCCGTCGCGGCACTCGGGTTCGCGTCGGTCCTGGCGATCGACATCTTCGGTAGTGCAGGCGACGAGGGCCAGGTGATCACGCCGGTGAGCCTGCTTTCGGAGGAGGCCGCGCCTGCAGCGACCGACGCGGCTGCCGCTGGCGCAGCCGAAAGCGCCGACGCCGAGATCACCAATTCACAATTCCAGGGGTCGCCCGAGGTAGACGCGACCGGCGGGGAGGCCGACCCTTCGTCACGGAGCGAGGGCCAGCCTGACGATGGCAGTGATCGCGCCTCCGACAGCACCTCGTCGCTGCCGCCGGACGTCACGATGATGCCAATGGCCGCCGACTCGGACGACGGCCCGGACAACCAGAAGCGGCTGCTCCGCTCGTTGGAGGCGGTGTTCGCGTGTGCCGCCGTCGGATTCGTGGTGCTGGCGTTCTTCGCGCGGCCACGTACGAAGTCGTGACGTAATCGCAAGGCGAGCGCCGGGGACCATCCCTAGATGTTTCGGGTGGGGTGGCGGACCATCCCTCCACCGATGCGCCGCCTGTTCGCGATCAGCCTCCTCGTGACCCTGCTCGCAGCCGGGGGGTTCACCGCGTTGCGGGACCAGGACCTGCCGTGGGGTTCGTCTCAGCGGACTCCCGGAGCGGAAGTCGTCGAAACGGT
Organism: uncultured Anaerolineaceae bacterium; assembly: GCA_964632355.1. Classification (GTDB taxonomy): domain Bacteria; phylum Chloroflexota; class Dehalococcoidia; order Tepidiformales; family Tepidiformaceae; genus JALOAP01. The sequence continues at coordinate 21,543 of CAZWBW010000027.1, forward strand.
CCAGGCATTCTTCGCGCCGGCCGCTGGGAATTCGGTGTGCGGGTCGACCGGCGTCCGCGCGGAAGGCGCCGAACTCTCGTCGATGTACACCCAGCGAGTGGAAGCGGATGGGATCCGGGTGGTCGCACCGGAGGGCGTCGACCCACGCGCCCTGGACGAGGCTGTGGTGACCATCGAAGAGATGTTCGCGGCGAACGACCTGGCCGAGACGCTGGCTGAACTGGGCGCCTACGTGATCGTCGCGGACGACACCCAGCACGTGCTGGACCTCCCCGAGTTCGAATGCCTCTCGCAGCGCGCCGACAGCCATCTCTTCGACCACGCATGCGGACTGGCGGACCACGCCGCATACCCGGTGGTCGCGGTGCACGAACTGGACCTGCTTGGCGACCCGGCCGGGCCGTGCCAGGGGCTGAACGTCCTGTACCACGAGCTCGGGCACCTGGTGCAGAACTACGCGCTGGACGCGGAGACGAAACGGGTCGTCAAGGACCTCTACGAAGCGGCAACGAGCGCGGGGCGCTACCGGCGACAGTACGCGGGCACCAATGCCAACGAGTACTTCGCCGAAGGCACGCAAAACTACTTCCACTACGGCGAACCCGGGAAACTCCGGGACCGCGAGTGGCTTCGGGACTACGACCCGGACCTGTACGAGGTGCTCGCGCTGGTGTACGGGCCGGTCAGGTAGTCAGGCCTCTCCCTTCGCGCGCAGCACCATGTAGCGGTCGAGCGCCTTCGCGAGATACATCTGCAGTTCGGGATAACGGTCGCGCAGTGCCCGTGCGTGTTCGTTGAAGGGCAGCCGCCGCCGCGAATAACCGGTCTCCTCGGGGACGTCGCCGATTTCGCTTGCCACGAACAGGTAGATCGGGCGCACGCGGATGGTGCCGGCCGGATAATCCGGGTTGTGGCTGGTGGCTTTGCAGTCGAGGTAGCCGACGAGCTCGAACCGGGCGAGGGTGGCGCCAGCCTGCTCCATCGCGACACGGTTGGCCCAATCGGCGAGTGATTCGCCTTCGCGGATGGGGCCTTCGATCACACCCCAGCGCTCGTTCTCGCCTCGCCGGGTGACGTACCCCTTGTCGCCTTTGAAGAGCACTCCGTAGCCGTAGTCCACCGGGGCGTCTGCGGGCAGTTCGGTGGCTTCGGTGAAGCGCCCACGCCAGGCGTCGCTGAGATTCAACTCCAGCTTGCCGGCTGGCGGGGGAATGTAGATCCGCGAGATATCGGGCATCCCGAATCCCATGTCATGTTCTCCGTCGGTAGAAGGGCTTGGCGACGATCGTGGCGGGAACTCCGGCTGCGTCAAGTTCGACGCCGGGAAGGGCGGACTGCGGTTCGAGGAGCGCGAGCCCGATCGGCGCATTGAGCGAAAACGAGTGAACGGCCGACCGCACTTCGCCGACCGGAGCGCCGTCCCGGGTTACCGGCGTGCCGACGGCCGGCGGTGTGTCGCCCTCGAACAGCGCGGCGGCAAGAATACGGTCCTCGCGGCCGCCGGGGACGTTCATCAGCACGTCGATATCGGCCTCCGCGGGGCTGAGGCCCGGTTCGAGGTCGGGCACGAATGCCGGGATGCAACTCTCGACGCGCGCGGCCTCCTGCGCCTCGAACCCGGCGAGCGGCACGCCCGCTTCGGTGAGGGTCTGGATCATGTGCTGGGCGACGGCAGGGGCGACCATGAACTCGAAGCCGTCTTCGCCGACGTCGCTGGTTCGCATGGCGAGCATCCGGAACCCGTGGTACTCGAACATGACGGCGTGGAGCGCCGGCAGGCGCGGGGGAAGCGAGTCGGAGAGGTAGCGGGAGACTGCCTCTGCGGCTGCGGGGCCGGCGAGCGCGAGCAGGCACGTGGTTTCTGTGCGGTCGTCGATGCGGACGTCGAAGTCTTCGCCGACCTGCGCCTGGATCCGGGCGAGCGTTTCTGAGCGGCGGGTTGGTTCGCCGGAAACGATGTAGGAGATGCCGCCCGTTCGCGCGATGAGCACGAGGTCCGTGATGTTGCCCGCGTCGTCGAGACCAACGGTGCGCACGGCCCGCCCCTCTTCGAGTTCGTGGACGTGGCCTTCGAACGCGGCGTCGAGCACAACCTGTGCGTCGGTACCGGTGACGAGGATGCGGCTGCGGTGGGAACGTTCGAACACGGCGGCGCTGCCCCGGAGGGCTGCGTGCTCGCGTCCCGGGTCGCCGAAGTTCATCGGCAGCGACCAGCCGAGGCGCTCAGCAAAGGTCGCGCCGGCAGCCGCATAGGTGTCGCGTAACGCGAGGTGATAGACGGGGCGCGGTTCGGTCATTCGTGCACGAATACTCGCTTTCCGTCCTGCTCGCGGAGGCGGCCAACACCGGGGAACGCGTTGTGGACGCAGACCAGGAGCGCGTTTTCGCGGATGGCGCGCTCGACGAGCTTCTTTTTCGTTTCGAGGGTAACGAGCGGCAGGACGTCGAAAGCCGCGATCCACGCAGGGCGCTCGGCCTGGACTTCGTGGTGAACGAGGTCGCCAGTGTAGATCGCCGTTTCGCCGCGGGAGGAGAGAACCAGGGACGCGTGGTCGGCAGTATGGCCCGGCGTCGGGAGGAAGTGGAGGCCCGGGATGATCTGCTGCTCCCCGGACACAAGTTCGAGCTGACCGGAGCGTTCGAGGGGCTCGAAGTTCTCGGCGAGGTAGGTGCTCTTCGTGCGTTCGTTGGGATTGCGGGCGACCTCGTATTCGCCAGCCTGGATGTAATAGCGGGCGTTCGGGAAGGCGGGAACGACTTCGCCGTCCTTAATGACGGTGTTCCAGCCGCAGTGGTCGGCGTGGAGGTGGGTATTCGCGACCGCGGTGACATCTTCCGGGCGAAGGCCAAGCTTCGCCAGGCTCTCCAGGAGGTAGCCGTAGTCGCCCGGGAAGATGCGCTCGCGCATGGCGCCGTGGAGCTTGTTCCCCATGCCGGTCTCCACAAGGACCACGTCATCTCCGCGGCGCACGACCATGCAGTTGAGGCCGAGCGTGATGCGGTGCTCTTCGTCGATGTTCTCTTTGCCGATGACGGGCTCCCAGAGGACGCGGGGGACAAGCCCGAAGACGGCGCCGCCATCGAGCTTGATGTACCCATCCGACACGATGGCGATCTCGAAATCTCCGACGGTGTAGCGGGCTGGCTCGTGCATGGAGCGAACGATAGGGGTGCGGCTTGCGGGGGGCAAACAGCCGCGCAGAGATGACGCTAGCGAGACAGAGTCATGACATCGCTATCGTTGGTAATTGCAAATGCTTGCAGGAGGATCCTAGACTACGCGCCATCCAAGGGGGGATTCGATGTCGCAATCCGTGTTCCTGCTGCACGCGCCCGACGGGTTCTTCTCAGCGCCGGTTTCGGCGGTGTTCTGGGTGATTACGGTGCTGGTCCTGGCTTACTCGCTGAAGAAAGCGGGTGAGCAACTGGACGAACGCGCCGTGCCGCTGATGGGCGTGATGGCTGCATTCATCTTCGCGGCGCAGATGTTCAACTTCGCGATTCCCGGTGGGACATCGGGCCACCTGCTGGGTGGTGTGCTTGCAGCGGTCCTGCTGGGCCCGTGGGCGGGCGCGATCGTTATGGCCTGTGTGGTCGGCGTGCAGGCGCTGGTGTTCCAGGACGGCGGGCTGGTGGTGCTCGGCGTGAACATCTTCAACATGGGCATCGTCGGGACGCTGGGCGGCTTCTGGCTGTATCGAACGCTCTGCGCTGCGATGGGCGGCGAGGAGCGCGGGCGGTATGTGGCGGCGGCAATCGCTGCGTGGGCCTCGGTGTTCGTGGCCGCCATCCTGACAGCGGTCCAGCTGGCCATCTCCGACACGACGGACCTCGGGACCGCGCTGCCCGCGATGGCCGGCTGGCACGTCCTGATCGGTATCGGCGAGGCGGCGATCACGGTCGCGGCCCTGAGCTTCATCGCCGCGAGCCGCGCGGACCTGCTGGAGCTGCGCCATTCGCGCCCGGCCGAGGCGTAGGAGGGAGGAGACATGGCACAGGCTGAGACGACGCACGAGGCTTCGCCACAGGAAGCGAATGAGCAGCAAAGTTGGTTCCGCCGGAACTGGTGGGTCGTTGCCGGGCTGATCGCCGCGGCCGCCGTTGTGGTGTTCCTTGCCCCTGCCGCATCGAGCGACCCCGACGGTCTCGAGAAGGTAGCGGAGGACAAGGAGTTCGCCGAGAAGGCCGAGGACCCGTGGTACGAAATCTTCCCGGATTACACGATCCCGGGCATCGATAATGAATGGGCCACGGTGGTGCTCGCCGGGCTCATTGGCGTGGCGATCGTGTTTGTCGTGCCGATGGCCATCGGATTCGTATTGCGACAAAGCCGAAGGACGGAAACCTGAACCTCGATCGCTACGTTCACCGCGAGAGCCCCGTACACCGTGCGGACGCGCGGCTGAAGTTCCTCGCGGCCGTAGGGTTCATCCTGTCGGTGAGCCTGCTGCCGGTGGGTTCGTTCCTGGCACTCGCACTGGCGTGGTTCGCGGTGATGGCGGTCACGCGGCTCGCACGAGTGGAACCTCTGCGGGTGATACGCCACTCGTTCGTCGCACTGCCGTTCGCGCTGGCCGCGGTGCCGCTCATCTTCACACGGGACGGCGATCCGCTGGGCACCATTCACTTCGGCCTGTTCTCGCTGACGGTAAGCGGGGAAGGCCTGCGGATGGTCGCCACGATCATGCTCAAGAGCTGGATCAGCGTGCAGGCCGCGACCCTGCTCGTGTTCACAACGCCGTTCCACGACCTGGTCCATGGACTCGAACGGCTGCGGCTCCCGCGGCTGATGGTGGCCGTGGTTTCGCTGATGTACCGCTACCTCGCGGTGCTCACCGACGAGGCGACACGAATGATGCGCGCCCGGGCTTCGCGTTCGGCGCTCGCGCCGGGGGGGAAGCGGCCGTCGACGCTGTGGCAGGCGAAAGTTGTGGGGCACATGGTCGGTGCGCTCTTCATTCGGTCGTACGAGCGGAGTGAGCGGATCTACACGGCGATGCAGGCGCGCGGGTACAGTGGGCGTCTCGTCCATCACGGCGTTCGGCCGCTCGCGGCCGGCGAATGGCTCGCACTGGGGCTCATCGGCGCCGGGCTGGTCGCATTCGAACTCACAGCGCACACATGGATGCCACACGCATGACGATTGCAAGCCGCCCAGCCAGCAGCGAACAGCGCGAGTCCGAGCGAGGGATTCCGCCTGCGCTCGCCGTATCGGGATTGTCGTTCACCTACCCCGATGGGTTCGTCGCGTTGCGCGACGTTACGTTTTCGGTCGCACCCGGCGAGAAGGTGGCGCTCATCGGGCCGAATGGCGCGGGCAAGAGCACGCTGATGCTGCACCTGAACGGCATCCACCTGCCGCAGCAAGGGACGGTGATGGTCAACGGTGTGCCGGTCGACCGGAAGACCGTAGGACAGGTTCGCGCCGCCGTGGGGCTGGTGTTCCAGGACCCGGACGACCAGCTCTTCAGCCCAACGGTGTTCGACGACGTGGCGTTCGGGCCGCTGCACATGGGCCTCCCCGCCGACGAGATCGTCGAGCGGGTCGAACGGGCGCTGGCGGCGGTTGGCCTATCGGGATTCGAACGGCGGCTCCCGCACCACCTGTCGCTCGGGCAGCGCAAGCGGGCTGCGCTCGCGACGGTGCTCTCGATGGAGCCGTCGGTGCTGGTACTCGACGAGCCGTCCGCAGGGCTGGACCCGCGAGGCCGCCGGGAGCTCATCCAGTTGCTGCTCGAGTTGCCGCAGACGATGGTGGTGAGCACGCACGACATGCGGTTCGTCGCCGACGTGTTCCAAAGGACGCTGATCATGGACGAGGGACGGTTGGTGGCCGACGGGCCGACCGGCCAGTTGCTGCGCGACGCGGAGTTGCTGGAGGCCCACGGGCTGGAACAGCCGTAGAGAGCGCCGTGTTTCTACTCGCGGTTCACCACGGGATGTCGGAACTCGACCCACGCTCCGTATACTTGCAATGGTGAGTTCATCGATTCGCGACGAATTCGAGGCCGCGATACGCGGACCAGACCACGAAGTCGACCTGTTCGGCGCCGCGATGGCGATCGCGCGGCTGCGCGGCGAGGCGCGGGACGCGAACCAGGTGGCCCGTGAACTCGACCTGATCGCGGAGGACGTTCTGCGCCACGCAGGCGCGAACGCAGACGCCGAAGCGCTTGCTCACGCCATCGACCACGAGTTGTTCGCAGTCCGGGGGTTCCAGGGGAACGCCGAGGACTACGAGGCCCCGGAGAACTCGTACCTCGACCTCGTGGTTGAGCGGCGGACGGGCATCCCGATTACGCTTTCGCTGGTGTACATGGAAGTGGCCGCGCGCGTCGGACTGCGGTGCGACGGCGTGGGGTACCCGGGGCACTTCATTGTGCGCTGCGGCGATCCGGAGCGGCCGATCTACGTCGATCCATTCAACCAGGGGGTGCGGCTCGACCGCGAGGAACTGCTGGCACGGCTACGCGGCATGAACCTCGGCGGGGTGCGCCCCGAGACTTTCTTGACGGCAATTACACGGCGGCAGATCCTGCAACGAATCCTTAACAACCTGCATGCGATCTTCAGAAGCAGAAGAGACCTGGATCTGTGGCTTGCCGTGGTCGACCTGCATCTCGTGCTGGAACCTTGGAACGCACAGCTTGTGGGCGAGCGCGGGATGCTGCACTACCGGCTCGGGAGGCCATCGCAGGCGCTTGCGGACCTGGAGCGGTACGTTACGGCGAGCGAACCCCGTGCGGTGAGCGCGGGTGCGCTGCGACTTCTCGACGAGCTTCGTCTTCGGTACGGAGGAAGCGAGGAAGAGTGATGACAGCCGAATCGACCTCTCGCGGAGCTCCGCGTGGAAAGCAGGCGCTACAACGGTCGATCGCGTGGTATCTGCGGCAGCTGTCGCGGGTGCTGAACGTCCTGAGCGACGAGGAACTGGAGCGGCTGGTGCCGCTGCTCACCGAACGGCGCTTCAAGCCGAAGCAGATGCTGTTCTCGACGGGCGACCCGGCCGAACGCGTCTACCTGCTGCTCAAAGGGCGAGTGAAGATCTACCAGGTCGCGGAGAACGGAAAGGAGATCATCCTCGATGTGGTAGGCAAGGGCGACGTGGTCGGCGACATGGCCATTGTCGAGGACGGCGAGCGGATTGCCTGCGCACAGGCCATCGACGAGACGGTGGCGGTGAGCATCTCGTGGGAGGACTTCGCCCACCTGTTGCAGTCTTCGCCGCGGCTCGGATTCGCGATGGCGGAGTTGATGGCGCGACGTCTTATGGGGATGCAGCGGACGTTCATGAACATCGTCTCGAAGCCGGTTTCGGCCCGGCTCGCGGACACGCTGCTCAACCGCCAGGAGAACGGCGTCATCATGCTGGGGCTGACGCACCAGGAGCTCGCGCAGACGATCGGGACGAGCCGTGAGACAGTCACAGCGCTGCTCAGCCGGTTCGTCATTCTCGGAGCCATCGCGCCGATCCCCAATGGATACCGGATCACGGATGAGGACCTGCTCGACGACATCGCGAACGGCGATGTACCGGTTTCGCCACGCCATCCTGTAACCACACCGAGTGCCTTCGCTGGCTAAATGACTGCTACTCAGACTGAACCTGACTCATGGCTTCTCCGGGAGCCGAAGACCTATCGCCCTGCAATCATCGCGCACAAGGGGGGCAACACCGCAGCGAAAGCGCTTACGGCCATCGAGGAGGTCGCTGACTACCTGGAGGTCGACCTCTGGGTCCACGACGGGCGGTTCGAAGCCCGGCACGAGGCCCGGATCCTGAATCGGCTGCCGGTGGTGTTCGAACGCGGACGCCTGTCGTTACTGCCCAAGCGGCCGTTCGGACTGGCGGAGCTGCTCGAGCACACGGAAGGCCACATCGACATCTTTCTCGACCTGAAGAACGGCGGTGCCCGGGCGGCGCACCTTGTCCGGAAGGCGATCGATGAGTCGGGTTACAGCCAGCGGCTGGCGGCGTCGTCGCAGCTGTGGTCGGTGCTGCGGGGACTGCACGCGGTGGTCCCGGAGGTGGACCTGTTCTACTCGATGGGCGTGCGGGCACAACTCGACCTGTTCCTTTCGGTTTCCCAGCGCGATACCAAACCGCGCGGTGTGTCGTGTCGGCACGACCTGCTGACGAAGGACATCATCCAGACGCTCCACAACCGGGGGCTGCTGGTGGTGGCGTGGACGGTGGACGACATCGACCGCGCGGAGCAGCTTGCCGAAATGGGCGTCGACGGGATCACGACCCATCGCGTGGTGGAGATACGGGAACGCCTGGGACTGACATGACGCCGCTCTCGGTCTACGTGCACATCCCCTTCTGCACGATCAAGTGCGGCTACTGCGAATT
>CAZWBW010000028.1:0-15203 GCA_964632355.1 uncultured Anaerolineaceae bacterium
GCAGCGGAAGGCCCGGGTCCGCGCGGCGGAGAGCGGCGGAGCGGGCGGGCAGTAGACAGGCGATTTGCCTGCGACGCCTGGTGGAGGCCAGGCCTTTGATGGAACCGGCACACCCTGGGGCGCCGGTTTCGTGCGGCGCAAGGCGCGCCTGTCGCTCCCTCGGTACTAAAGTCTGGTCCAGCGTCCCTTGTCTTGCGGACCGTGAGCCAATCGCGGGGGCAGACGAAGTTCGAAGACCAGCCAGCAGCCGACGTCGCGGAGAAACCTTCACGCCTCGTCAATGCAAGAAGAGGGGCCCGGCATGTGCCGGACCCCGGGGGTCAGGAGGGTGCGTTAAGGTTGGGCGCTAGAAGCTCAGCCGCGGGATGGGCAGGCGGCCGAGCACGGATTCGCACCAGGCGCCGGTGGCCAGCAGCGACTCATCCGCGAGCGTGGGGGCGACGAGCTGTAGACCGATGGGGAGCCCGTCGGGCGAAAGGCCACCCGGGATGCTGATGGCCGGGTTCCCGAGCTTGCTCCAGGGCTGCAGGAGAATGTCGGTCCCGGAGATCGTGAGGTCCTTCGGTGCCGGGGCGGGCGTGGTGCCCATCAGGACGGCGTCGTAGTCCGATAGGAAGGCGTTTACCTTGTCGCGAAGCCAGCGACGGATGCGCTGCGCCTGCAGGTAGTACGTTGCGGGGATGAGTTCGGACAGGGCGCCCATCTGGAAGCCCTGGTACTTGCCGGAGAACTTCGTCACCGCCTTCGGCTTCAGCGGAGGCGTCACCCCACTTCGGATCTTCTCCGCGCGCTGGCGAGCGTTGTTGGTGTAGCCCTCGACGCCCATGATCGGCAGCGCCTTCCAGACCCAGGCAAACTCTTCGGGGAGATAGACGTCGGTGACGGTGGCGCCAGCGTCCTTGAGCTTGCCAGCGGCCGTTTCGATGGCCTCGTTGATGACCGGTTCCTGGAGCTCCGTATAGAAGTTCCGGATCACGCCGATCTTCGGCGGCTTCATGTTGGCAACGTCGATGACCGGCGTTGCGGGCGGGAGCGGAAGACTGGTGGGATCGAGCTCGTCGTAACCGCTCGTCACGGCGAACACCCGAGCAATGTCTTCCATTGTGGTCCCGATGATGCACGGGTAATCGTGCGAGTAGGACATGATGAACATGCCGCGGCGGCTGTTCCGGCCGAACGTTGGCTTGAAGCCGCTCACGCCGCAGTAGGCTGCCGGCCGGATGCCCGAGCCGCCCGTCTGTTCGCTGAGCGAGAAGGGCACGAAGCGGGCGCCCACAGCCGCGCCCGAACCGGAACTCGAACCACCCGGCGTGTGCTCGATGTTCCACGGGTTGCGCGTTGGCGGCGTACCGGCCGGCCCCACCATGTACAACTTGCCGAAGAGGAGCGCGCCCGCGTCGCGTAGGCGTTCGATGAGGGTGGCGGTGTAGGGCGCGACCGGTGGGTTCGGGTCGGTGTGGTCTCCACGGGTCGGCACCCCTTCGAGCAGGAACTGCTCCTTTACGGCGAACGGGACACCGTGGAGGGGGCCGCGAAGCTTGCCTGCCTTTGCTTCTTCGTCGAGCACGCGGGCGTCTTCGAGGACGCGCTCACGGTCGATGTAGCTGAACGACTGGACGACGGGATCGTAGGTGGCGATACGGTCGAGCAACGTCTCGGCGAGTTCCAGGACGGAGATCTCGCCCGACGCGATACCCTCGGCCATCTGCACGGTGGTGAGCTCGAAAAGGTCCGGTTTGTTGAGGGTCGAAGTCACCTGTTCCTCCTTCGAACGGCTGTAGCAACCGGCAGGCATGCACGAGGACCCGTGCCGGCTGCGAGTTTCGAGCCCGGGTCCTTAGCTCGCGGCTTCCACGAAGTCCATGGAGGGAGCAGGCAGACGCCCGATGACGGCTTCGCACCAGGCAGCGGTCGCGAGGAGCGACTCGTCCTGCATGTTGGGCGCGACGAGTTGCAGGCCGAGCGGCATGCCTTGCGAATCGAGCCCGCCGGGGATGCTGACGGCCGGGTTCCCGAGGTGGCTCCAGGGGATGAGGAGCGACGGGTCGCCCGATGTCGAGAGGTCGCGGGGGGCGGCGCCGGGGGCGGTGGCCATCATGATGGCGTCGCAGGAGGCTAGGGCAGCGTCGACCTTCTCGCGGAGCCAGCGGCGGATCCGCTGGGCCTGCAGGTAGTACGTGGCCGGGATGAGGCCGCCGAGTCCCTTCGCGATGATAGCGTGCGGCACGATGCGGCTGGTCGGCGCTCCGCTAACCAGTGGAACGTTCTCGCCGGCCGCGCGGCGAGCCGCGTCGTCGCGAGCGTTGATCACGTGCCCTTCGCAGGCCATGACGACGGACCACAGCGGCCAGGCGAGCTCGAACTCCTCGGGCAGGTAGAAATCGACCACCGTTGCACCCGCCTCGGCGAGCTTCTTTGCGGCCGCTTCGATGGCGGCGTTCATCTCTGGCTGCTGATAGTTCGGGAAGACGTTGCGAACGATGCCGATCGTCGGCGGCCGCATCGACTCCACGTTGATCTCGGGATTCGCCGCAGGGACGGGGAGGCTGGAGGGGTCGTCCGGGTCGTAGCCGCTGGTGACCGCGAACACCTTCGCGACGTCCGGAATGCTGTAGCCGATGATGCAGGCGTGGTCGTGGGACCAGGCCATCTGGAACATGCCGTAGCGCGAGTTGCGGCCGTACGTGGGTTTCAGTCCCGCCACGCCGTTGTATGCGGCGGGGCGGATGCCGGAGCCGGCGGTTTGCTCGCTCAGCGACACGGGGATGAACCGAGCGCCTACCGCGGCGCCGGAGCCGGAGCTCGAACCGCCGGGCGTGTGTTCGATGTTCCATGGGTTGCGGGTCGGCGGCGTGCCTGACGGGCCGACCATGTACAGCTTGCCCATGAGCAGGGCGCCGGCCTCGCGGAGGCGCCGAACGACCGTGGCGGTGTACCCGGCGACGGGCGGCGAGGGATCCTTCCAGTCGCCACGGGTGGCGACGCCTTCGAGCAGGAATTGCTCCTTGATGCCGAATGGCACCCCGTGCAGGGGGCCGCGAAGCTTCCCGGCGCGGGCCTCGGCGTCGAGGGCTTTCGCCTCTTCGAGGACGGCATCCGGGTCCAGGTAGCTAAACGACTGGATGACGCCGTCGTACTTTTCGATTCGTTTGAGGAGCGTTTCGGCGAGGGTGAGGACGGAGATTTCGCCGGCTGCGACGCCAGCAGCAATCTCGGCCACACCGAGTTCGTGAAGTCCTGCCTGTGCGGTGAGTGTGGACACGATGCGTCTCCTTAGGAGGGGGATGCTCGAATGACGGAGGGGTGAACTAGGCGGCGGCAGGCTCCTGCGTGAGTACCGGAGGGAGACGCAGGTGCCAGTCGGTCGAGCGCTGGTAGGCGTCACCAACCTTGAACACGGTGGCTTCGTCGAACGGCCGGCCGGTGACCTGGAACGACAGCGGAAGCCCTTTGTCCGAGAAGCCCATCGGGACGGCGAGCGTGGGCAGACCAACCATGCTCCAGATGCCCGTCCGGGTGGCGCCCTCGAGCAGGCTGGAGCCGTAGCCCATGTCCGCGATGCGTGGCGCGCCGTCCTTCGCCGTAATCGAAAGGAGGACCTGGCACTCGGACAGGAGCTCGGCAACTGCCTGCTGTGCAAAGCGGCGCCAGCGAAGCGCCTGGATGTAGTCGGCGGGCGTCAGGAAGAGGCCGAAGCTGGCGTTGCCCACCCGGGTGTAGCGGCCCCAGTCGTTCCAGCGCTCGCGCAGGCGCCGCAGGTAGATCCCGGCTTTCTCGCCGGTGTTGTTGACGAAGTTCGCCGCAACGAGCTTGTCGTAGTGGGGAAGGCGAACTTCGCGGATTTCGGCGCCGGCGTCGCGGAGAACCGCGACCGCATCTTCGAACCGGGCGCGCGTCGTTTCGGGCACGCCATCGAGGAAGCCTTCGCGGATGACGCCGATACGCATGCCCTTGATGTTCCCGTCGAGCCCGGCGGTGAAGTCGGTGACGGGCCAGCGGGCGGCGTTGATGTCGGACGGGTCGTGGCCCGCGACAACGCCCAGGATCGCCGCCGTATCCCAGGCGCTGCGCGCCATCGGGCCGATGTGGTCGAGGCTGAAGCCGTTCTGCGTGCAACCCGACTTCGGAACGCGCCCGAAGGTTGGCTTCAGGCCGGTGATGCCGCAGTAGGCCGCGGGACCACGAACGCTCCCGCCGGTGTCGGTTCCGAGGCCGCCGAGGAAAAGCCCCGCGGCGATACCACCGCCGGTGCCAGCGCTCGAACCGCCCGTGTGGTGCTCGGGGTTCCACGGGTTGCGAGGGATCGGGAACGGTTTCTCGTGGTCGGGAGCGCCGCAGGCGAACTCGTGGGTGGTGTTCTTCCCGACGATGACTGCACCGGCCGCGCGCAGTCGACGAACCGCCGGCCCATCGCCCCGTGCCGACCATTCGGGGTCCATCACCAGGCTCTGAGCAGTCGTCGGCGCGTCGTCGGTCGAAAGGATGTCCTTGAGGCCGATAGGGATGCCCTGCAACGGGCCCCGATCGATGCCGCGAGCAAAATCGGCGTCTGCAGCGGCGGCCGCTGCGAGCGCCGATTCGTCCATGCGCGTGATGAACACCCCAAGCAACGGGTCGAGCCGGTCGGCGCGTTCGAGCAGCGCGGTCGTAAGTTCGACGCTGGTGAGTTCGCGGGCGCGGAGTGCCCGCGCTGCGTCGGTAATTGTGAGCGGCAAATCAGACATCAGCCTTCCTCCGAAAGCGCGTAAACCCGTTTGTTGACGGCGACCTCACGCTATCGGTGGCGTGTTTCGTTGCCGTGACGGGTTTGCAGCTTTCGAAGTGGGCAGAGCCTCGTACCGCCGTACACCAACCAGTTGTACTGCCATCCTTTCTGGCTTCGAACCGCCGAATTGTTTCACGCTGATTTCCTAACTGTTCCACCTCTAGTAGGCGCTGCTGGTGCCGTCATTGGCGGGCGCTGTTGAGTCACGAACGAAACAGCGCCGAAACCGGAGCCTCATTTCATCGAGGGACAGGCAACCCGCAACCAGCGAAAAAGGGAGGAAGAATGCAGGCTCCGGCGACGCACGGTGTGTCGCGCACAGGCCGCGGATTGAACGGTGAAGCAGGGCGCTCGATTCGCCCGCTGCTTCCGCACACCGGTGGCCGGGACGACGACGCGACGACGGATGTGGAACGGGCCCGGCCATGACTGCGGTCACGAACGAGGCGGCCGGGACACGACGGATCCCTGGACTCGGGGCACTCAGCCGGGCTGGTGATACGTCGACGCTCACCATCGCGCTGGGCGCGGGGCTCGCCAGCCTTTCGATGAACTTCTGGATCCCGTTCCTTCCGCTCTACATGCTCCACCTCGGAGCGGCGAGCGATCCCGAGGCGTTGTTCTGGGTCGGGGTGGCGACCACAGGGCAGGGGGTCGCACGGCTGGTCAGCGGGCCGATCTGGGGTGTCCTCTCGGACCGGGTGGGCCGCAAGTTTATGTTCATTCGAGCGCTCTACTTCGCCTCGGGTACGACGGCGATCGCAGCGCTGGCGACGGAGCCCTGGCACGTGGCTGTGGCATTCGCCTGCCAGGGGCTGTTCTCCGGGTTCATCCCGGCAGCCGTGGCGCTGACGTCGGTGACGGCGCCCGAATCGAAGCTAAGCCAGTCGCTCGGACTGGTCACAGGTGCGCAGTACCTCGGCAACACCATCGGCCCGGCGATCGGGTCCGGGCTGGCGCTGGCGTTCGGGCTTCGCGGCGCAATCATCGGGTCGGCAATCATGCCGGCGCTCGCCGCAACGCTTGTGCTCTTCACGGTGCCGCGAGACCGCGTTGGAAGCGGGAGTGGCGCGTCCGCCCACGGCAAGAGTTCGGCGGAACCGGTGCCACCCATCCGCGCGATCATCACGAGCCAACTGCTACTGGCGCTGTTCTTCTACTTCTTCCTGTTCGCGATGACCCAGCTCGTCCGGATCCTCACACCTGTCGCCATGGCAGACCTTGCGGGCGGTTCGCAGGGGACAGCGGCCGTTGGCTTCGCGTTCACCATCGCAGGACTGGCCAGCGTGATCGGCGTGTTGGTGCTCGCCCGGCGGCTGCTCGTTCCCGGCCGATAACGCGCGATGCTGGTGGCGGGCTGCACCATCAGCGCGGTCGCGCACGTGCTCCTGGCATTCTCGGGCTCAATTCCGCTCTTCGTCGCCTGGTTCACGCTGATTTCGCTGGTCCAGGGCGCCATGCTTCCGGCGAGCAACACGCTGATCGCATCTGCGGTCCCGCGAACCCGCCGGGGCACGGCGTTCGGCCTGGCCGGAAGCGCCCAGGCGCTCGCCTTCATGGTCGGCCCAATGAGCGCGGCGGCGTTCGCGTCCGTTTCGATAAGTGGCGGGATGGTGCTCCTCGGCGTGCTCTTTGTGCTCGTGGCGTTGCTGGTCCTGGCAACGTTGAGGGAGCCGCCAGTCGCTGACGCAGTGCGAGCCTGAGCACCGGCAAATGGTGCCCCAGGCCTGTTCGAGCGCTGTGACGTGGGAGAAACGGTCATGTAACGAGCAACGCCTTAACTTATGGCATGGCACTCCCACTTGCATTTCGGCATCACGGCGTAGCGATCGGTATTGCGAAGAACTCGCCGCCGCCCTGCAACGCGGCGCGCCTGTTCCCGGTGAAGCTTTGGCCCACCACAACCCCGGAGCTGCCGCGTCTGCCGCGCCCGGCCATCGTCTTCGGTGGGTTGCCATGCGAGCGCATGGCGAGCGCAGTGAGCGCGCAGCGCGACGTTGTGTACGTGGCGGTGGTCAGAGACCCGGAAGAAGCGAGAGGCAAGGAGCAGTGGGTCGATAGCCTGGTCGTTGAACCGCAACACCACGAGGAGATCTGTGAGGCGGGAACGCGTGCGCTCGAACGGAAGCGAGCGGAGTACCGGCCACGGGCAGTGGTCGGCGAACGCATCTTCGCCTGGAAAGGCGAGATCGCGGAGTTGTCGCGGCTCGAAGCGAAAATCATGCGGCGGCTGCTCCGCGCGGCCGGGTCAGTGGTCCCAAAGGAGGAACTCGCGTACGAGCTATGGAGCGTGCGAGGGTGCGACCCCGGCCGCGCGGTCGACACGCACATCTACCGCATTCGCCGCCGCATCGGGCACATGAGCGGCGTCGCTATCGAAACGGCACGGCAGCGCGGGTTCCGGCTGGTGCTCGAACCGCCTTCTGCGTAGCCGCACCATCTGTCTACTCGCGAATCTCCCTTGTCGCTCCGGGCGAACTAGACGGCGGGATGGGCGAGGGCGCTGGTGGCGGCGCGAAGGAGCGACTCTGCCTGTTGCGACGTACGGGTGACCACTTCGGCGGCGGGGAGCACTTCGTGCACGAGGCCAGAGGATTCGCCGGCCCAGTTGATGACGGTCTCGGGTGACTGCGCAAGGCGTGCGACGAAGCCGAAGGGTTGGCCGGCTTCCTGGACGGCTTTGCGGAGCTCTTCGGAGCGCCCGAGCCATTCGTCGGAGAAGCGGTTGCGGAGGGCGCGGCCTTCGATGCCGTTGGGCCACTCCATCGCGTAGGCTTCGTCGAAGATTTCGTCCCAGACGGTGTTGGAGCCGTCGCTGGCAACGATGGCGTCCTTCTGGGCCTGGCTGTGGGGAGCGGCGCGGCCAAATTCGCGGGTGGCTTTGAAGCGGGTGCCCATGATGACGCCGGCGGCGCCCATGGCGATGGCTGCAGCGAGCCCGCGGCCATCGGCGATGCCCCCCGCGACGAGGACGGGGAGGTCGCCGGCGAGGTCGACCGCCTGTGCGGCGAAACTGAGGGTGCCGCGAGAGCCGGTGTGTCCGCCGGCTTCGTTGCCCTGGACGGCGATAACGTCGGGGCGGGCTTCGATGGCTGCACGAAGGCCGGCGACGTCCTGGACCTGGACAACGGCGGAGATGCCGGCGTCTTTCGCGGTACGGAGGGCAGGCAGGGGGTCGCCGAAAGAGAGCGTGAGGGCGGGAGCGCGCTCTTCGATGGCGACGGCAAGGAGCGATTGGGCGAAGGGCGCCCAGTCCCAGGTGACCACGTTGACGGCGAAGAGGCGTTCGGTGAGCTCGCGGCAGCGGCGGATTTCGTCGCGGAGGTTGTCGGGCGTTCGGCCGATGCTGCCGATGGTGCCGAGCGCGCCGGCGTTCGAAACCGCGGCTGCGATGTCGGCGCCGCAGTCGTTGCCCATGCCAGCCTGGACGATGGGGTGGTCGAGACCAAAGGCGCGAGTGAATGAAGTTGTGAGCATCTGAGGCACCTCCGAGGGGAGCATACGCTCGGGGGCAAGCGGGCGAGATGGAGGGCATGACGGAGCGTGCGCTTTCCCTTTGTGAAGAATGGTGCCAGCGCCGCGGAGATCGCGAACGTTTGTTCTAGACTGGGTGGCGATGGACGTTGCCTGTCTTTATGTCGGTGATTTCCTTGTGGCGCTGGCGCGACGGGACAACCCGGGGCTTGCGCAGCGGCCGGTCGTCATCGGTGGGTCGCCGGACGAGCATTCGACGGTCATCGCGTGTTCGCGGGAGGCGGCGGCTGCGGGGGTGACGGTGGGAACGACGCTCCGGCGGGCGCTGGCGCTCTGCCACGATGCGGTGTTCCTGCCGCACCAGGAAGGGAAGGCGACGGAAGAGGCGAACCGGATCGTGGCGCTCGTGGAGAGCCACAGCCCGCTGGTAGAGGCGATCGCGCCGGGGCATGTGCACTTCGAAGTCCGTGGGCTGGCGCAGATGAACGGGACGACGGAGGAAGCGTTCCTGCGGGACCTGCACGAGGCGGTGCGGGGAGAGACAGGATTGCCGGTGTCGCTCGCGGGGGCGGCGACGATGTTCGCGGCGCACGCGGTAGCGCTATTCCGGTCGGAGTGCGGTGACGTGGCCGAGCCGGTGCTGGTGCCGCAGGGGCAGGATGTGGGGTACCTGGCAAGGTTGCCGGTGGAGGTGCTGCCGGTTTCGCCGCTAATGCACCAGCGGTTGCGGCTGTTTGGGCTCGAACGGCTGGAGCAGGTGGCAGCGCTTTCGTTTTCGGCGATGCAGGCACAGTTCGGGCGCGAAGGAGCCCGCGCGTGGGAGCTTGCGAACGGGAAGGATGACTCGCGCATCGTGCCGCGGCGAGAGGAGCTTCGCGTCACGGAGGAGATGGAACTGCCGGCGCCGACGGCGTTGAGCGAGCCGATCGTGGTGGCGACGCGGGCGCTGCTGCACCGCGGGCTGGAACACGAAGATATTCGCGGGCAGCCACTCCGGCGGATGGACTGGCGGCTGGGGCTCGAAAGCGGCGAACAGGTCTCGCGGTCGTTCGTGTTTCGGGAGCCGACGAACGATGCGCGGCAAATGCTGTTCGTGGCGCGAAACCGCATCGAGCGTCTGCAGCTGGCATCGGCGGCGGTTTCGGTGGGCATCACCCTTTCGGGCATCTGCAGCGAGTACGGGCACCAGGGCAACCTGTGGCCGGTTGGGCCACGCCGTCAGAAGGAGCTCATCGAGGCGGTGGAGCAGCTGAACGAGCGGACAGGAGGACCGCAGGTCTTTCGCATCGTCGAGGTGCAACCATGGTCGAGGATTCCCGAACGACAGCTGGGGCTGGTGGCTTTCGGCCGCTAAATCAGCCGACGCCGATTGCAGTAGAGGCAACGCCGCAAGGCGAACCGAAGGCGGTGCTCTGGCGCGGGGTGTATCGCCGCGTGGTGGCGGTGCACGACCGGTGGCGCATCGACGACGAGTGGTGGCGTGACGAGATTTCGCGGCGCTACTACGTGGTGGAGCTCGAGGGCGGCCGCCGAATCACAATCTTTCACGACCTCATTGGGGACGCGTGGTATGCGCAGCCGTATGAGGCGCCACGCGAGCGCCGGCAGGCGGGGTAGAGCGTAAGGCGCTTACCACAATCGCCACCGCGATACAACCGGGTATTCACCGATACCGGGGGCCTTGGGCCGATCCCTAAGGTGCGAATAGCGCCCCCCGGAGACAACGTGCGAAATCGACTCACTTCGATTCTGCTCTTGCTCGCTGGGCTGGGGCTGGTCGCTGCGTTCCCGTTGGCGATGCCGCAACAGAACGCGACCGCGGCGTCGGCGTGCGTTGGGGGCGACCCTGCGATTGATAGCGAAGAGCAGGCGCTCCTTGGGCTCATCAACGCGCACCGGGCGCAGCATGGAGTCCCGCCGCTGTCACTGAACTCGACGCTGAACCAGATCGCCGCCTGGAAGGCCGTCGACATGGCGACCAACCGCTACTTCTCTCACACGGATTCGCTTGGGCGTTCGTCGTACAAACGAGCGGTCGAGTGCGGCTACCCGGCAGGTGCGGGTGAGAACCTCGCTGGGGGGACCCAGTGGGACACCGCGCAAGAGGCATTCGACGCGTGGAAGGCCTCGGCCGGGCACAACAACAACATGCTGGCCGAGTATTACCGCGAGATCGGCATCGCGCGGCACTACGACCCCACCTCGCCTTATAAGTGGTACTGGGTTGCGAACTTCGGGACGCAGAGCGGCAGTTCGGCGCCCACCGCTACCGCTACGCCGACGCGTACTCCAAGCCCCGCCCCGTCGCCGACCCCGACCAAGCCGCCACCGGGTTCTCCGCCGCCATCCACGCCGACCGCCGCAAACCCGACACCGACCGCAACTCCGACGCGGACGCCAACATCTGCACCCACGCAGACACCGACCCAGTCAACCGCGACCCCGGCACGAACGGCGACTCCGCGCCCTTCGCCGACGACACCGCCCATGCAAACGTTGCCGCTCTACCCGGGGCCGAACCTGGTGACGTGGAACAGCAGCAGCCAGGCGGCCGCCGACGCACTGCGCCCGTATGCGGCGAGCATCCATATGGTGTACAGCTACGACCCGGCGACACGGGCGTGGCAACGTTTCGGGCCCGACCTCCCGAATTATGTGAATACTCTCCGGGAGCTCCGCGAGGGCCGGGCGTACTGGGTGATCGCTCGGGCGGCGACTGCCATCACCCTGGACCAGTGAGTCAGAGGCCGGACAGCGTCATCCCCTGGATGCGGACGGTTGGTGCAGCCATCGAACCGAACCAGGTTAGGTCGTCTCCCACGGCATCGATGCCGGCAAGCATCGTTTCGAGCGTGCCGGAGACGTTGACCTCGGTCACCGGGTAGGCGATTTCGCCGCCTTCGATCCAGTACCCGGCAGCACCGCGGGACCAGTCGCCGGAAGTCGGGTTGAAGCCGTGCCCAATGAGTTCGGTAACGAGGAAGCCTTCGCGGACGCCGGCGATGAGTTCGCCGAGCGGCACGGGCGCGACGGCTTCGAGCACGAGGTTCGAGGGCCCCGGAGAGGGGCTGGAATCCACCGAACGGTTGGCGCTGCCCGTCGAGCGATTGCCGGTTCGCCGCCCGGAGTAGGTGTCGAACAGGAACCCCTGGAAGACGCCGCGGGCGAAGAGGCGCCTCGACTGGCCTGCCACGCCTTCGCCATCGAACGGGCGTGAACCCGGGGCGGCGGCAATCCCGGGATCGTCGATGATGTCCAACAACTCGGAGCCGATGCGCTCACCCTCACGGCCGGCGAGGAACGTGGCGCGGCGATAGAGAGCGTTGCCCGTGAGGCAGGACGCGAGGTCGCCGAGCAGGCGAACGGCCGTCATCGGTTCGAACACGATGGGGACCTGGCGAGTGGACACCTTGCGAGCGCCGACCTGGCCGACGGCCCGCCGGGCAGCGATGCGCCCGACCTCCTCCGGGGAGAGCAGCCGGTGCAGGCTGCGCTCCGAACTGAACCAGTAGCCGTTTCGCTTCTTGCCCTCGGTGTCGTCGGCCATGACCTCGACGGCGAGCGCAACGCGGGTATGCGGGTACGAGGCCGCGAAGCCGTGTGAGTTCGCAAGACACACTTCGCCGACGCGGGTTGTCAGCGAGGCGCCGTCGGAGTTGGTGACCCGGGAGTCGGCATCGAAGGCTGCCTGTTCGCAGGCTGTCACGAGGGCAAGCTTCTCCTCGAACGGCAGCTGGCTGAGGCGTTCGTCGTAGAGCTGGAGGCCATCGGCCCGGGCGGGAACCGCGAGGGTTTCGGGGTCCGGGAGGCCGGCGTGCTCGTCGGGCGCGGAAATGGTGGCGAGTTCGACGGTCTCGCGGGCGAGGCGTTCGATCGCCTCCTCGCTGAGGTCGGACGTCGAGCAGACGGCGGTGCGCCCGCCCGTTATGACGCGAAGTCCCAGCTGCCGTGAGCCAGCTTCGATGAGCTTCTCGACTTTGCCCAGCCGCACGGTCAGGTCCGACTCCTGGTAGGCGACGAGGTAGGCGTCACACTGCTCGGCGCCGGCGCGACGAGCGAGTTCGACGGCGTGGCGCGCCAGTTCGAGGTTATGTACAGACTCTGCCGTTCGCGCGTCAGGCAACGCGGGTGCCCCCGACGGTAATACCGGAGACCAGCACGGTGGGCATGCCGACGCCCACCGGGACGGACTGCCCGTTCTTGCCACACATCCAGCGACCGTCGGACAGCTTGTAGTCGCTGCCGACCATCGTGACCTTCGAAAGGACGTCGGGGCCGTTGCCGATAAGAGTCACGTTCCGAACGGGGGCGGTGATGCGGCCATGCTCGATCATGTAGGCCTCGGTGACGCTGAAGACGAAGTCGCCGTTCGAAATGTTCACCTGGCCGCCGGAGTAGGAAACGCAGTAGATGCCGCGTTCGACGCTGCGAATGATGTCCTCGGGGTGGCTTTCACCCGGGAGCATGAAGGTGTTCGTCATGCGCGGCATCACGTAGTGCTTGAAGGTCTCGCGACGACCCGAGCCGGATGGCGCGACGCCGAACTGGCGCGCACTGATCTCGTCCTGGAGGTAGCCGCGGAGGACGCCGTTCTCGATAAGCGTGTTGGCGCGGGTTTCGTTGCCTTCGTCGTCGATATTGATGGAGCCGCGGGAGCCGGGAATTGTGCCATCGTCCACGACGGTCACCAGTTCGCTGGCGACGGGTTCGCCGATGCGACCGCTGTAGTTGCTGGTTCCTTTGCGGTTGAAGTCGGCTTCGAGGCCGTGGCCGACCGCTTCGTGAAGGAGGACGCCACTATCGCCGGCCGCGAGGACGACCGGGAGCGTGCCGGCGGGCGCCTCGATCGCGTCCTGCTGGAGCACGGCCTGGCGCGCGGCCTCGCGGGCCATCTCTTCGGGGGGCACCTGCTCGAAGTATTCGATGCCCAGCCGGCCGCCACCCCCGGTGCGTGCGACCTGGCGGCTGCCGTCCCTATCGGAGAGCGCGGAGACGTTCATTCGCACGAGCGGCTGGACGTCGCCGACGACGCGACCATCGCTCCGGGCGATGAGGACGTACTTGAGCTCGTCGAGGATGGAGGCGTCGACGCGGGCGATGCTGGGGTCGAAGCCCCGGGCGGCGGCATCGGCGCGTTCGAGCAGGGCGACCTTCGCGGTAGCGGGGAGGTCGGTGAGCGGGGCTTCGGCGGAGTAGTAGGTCACGCCGGCGAGCTGTGGAGTGGCATCGATGGGGCCGGGCTGGCCGCGCCCTGCGCCGATCTGCGCCGCGGTTTCGGCGGCCCGTCGCATCGCATCGAGTTCGAGCGATTCCGTGTAGGCGTAGCCAATGGCGTCGCCGTTCACGACGCGAACGCCAAGCCCCTGGGAGATGGTGCGCGAAGCGGACCGGACCTGCTGGTCTTCCCACGTAATGGCGCTGTTGGTTCGGTGTTCGAAATAGAGTTCGGCGAAGTCGCCCCCTCGGGAAAGCGCCACTGACAACAGCGACGACATGACGGCGGTGTCGATGGCGTAGCGGGTGGAGAAGAGTTCAAGCGCGGCGAGCGTGGGATCGGACACAGGCAACTCCGGACGGCGTGTGGATCGAATGGTAGCGAATCCGCGAGTGCCCGGTTCCGAATGTGGTGTATAGCGGGGTCCTGATGTACGTTCCGAGAACGCGGTTCGCGTTCGAAGGCTGCCTCGTTGTTATCTCGCGCGCTGCCGTCTCTCACGGGTGTCCGGCGCGATCGGCTCATCGCACCGGGAGGGCCCTTCGCTGCGCTTCGCCACCGTGATTTCCGTGTCTTACTGTTCGGCACCATGGCCCTGCAGGTCGGGTCGTGGGTGCAGACGATCGGCATGGGGTGGCTTGTCCTCCAGGACCTGAACGGGAGCGCGACGGACCTGGGTCTTGTTGCCCTGCTCCGCGGAGCGTCGCTCGTGCTAATCTCACCGGTCGGGGGCTACCTGGGCGAACGGTTCGAGCGGCGGCGGCAGTTGATGCTGTACCAGTGGGCAACGGCCGGGATCGCTGCGCTGCTGGCGCTCCTGATTATGACCGACGTCATCACGTTGTGGATGGTGTACGTGATCGCGGTCGCGGCCGGGGCGATGGAAGCGCTCATTCAGCCGATCCGGATGCTGCTCGTGTACGACTCGGTAGGCGACGCGGACCTTACGAACGCGGTGGCGCTGAACGCGCTGGGCGGCAACGCGATGCGCGTCATCGGGCCGGCGATTGGCGGCACGCTGATCGGCGTCGTCGGAACGCAGGGGACATTCCAACTCCAGGCGGCGTGCCTCGTCGTCGCCGGTGTGCTGACGTCGCTGCTTCGCCCCAGCCCACCGAGAGAAGGCGAAGGCGCTGGCATGTTCGCCAGCATTGCCGGCGGCCTGCGATATGTGGTGCGGGACCGGCGAATGCTGGTCATCGTGTTCATGGCGCTGCTGCCGAGCGTACTCGTCTATCCGTACGTGACGTTCCTGCCCGTGTTCGCACGAGACGTGCTGAATTCGGACGGACTGGGGTACGGAATCCTGGCAGCGGGCGTGGGCATCGGGTCGCTGGTGGGCGGGGTGTTCGTGGCGGCGACATCGAACAGGGCGCGGCTGGGGCCGGGCATGATGTGGAGCTGCCTGCTGTACTGCGTGTCGGTAGCGGCGTTCACGCAGATGTGGAACCTCTGGCTGGCGGTGGGAACGCTGGTGGTGGCGGGGGTGTTCCACAGCGTGTACGCGGCGCTCAATTCGTCGCTGATGCAGCTGAAGGCGGAGGCCGAGTACCGCAGCCAGGTGATGTCGCTGCAGACGATGATGTGGGGTCTCACACCGTTCACGGCGCTGCTGATGGGCCGCATGATCGACCACTGGGGCGCGCCGAGCGTGGTCCTGGGGTGGATGGCGGTCGCGAGCGCCCTGACGGCGGCGACGCTTGTGGGTTCGAAGGAGATGCGGCGCGTCTGAGTTTCGTGGGGCAGAAT
>CAZWBW010000028.1:15213-24220 GCA_964632355.1 uncultured Anaerolineaceae bacterium
CAGAATCAAGATATGGACGAATTACTCGCCCTGTTGACGCCCGGGCTTCGCAAACTCACGCCGGAAGGACAACTGACCACAGAACCTGCGCCCCCGGAGACGCTGCGCGATGCGCCGTCGTTGCTGGTGCTCGACCTCGAAATGAGCGGGCCGAACGTGCAGCAGCACGAAGTGCTCGACGTGGGAGGAGTACGCGCGGACCTGCACGACGGGCTCGCGGAGCTCGAGGCATGGGGCGCACGGGTGAAGCCGAAGCACATCGGCAACGCGGTGCCAGCTGCGCTGAAGGTCGTGGGCTATACACCGAAGGGGTGGCGCGACGCGATCGACCTCGGCACGGCGATGGAGCGCCTCGCCGAACTTGGGCGCGACAGCGTGGTGACCGGCTGGGGCATGGGGCAGGACATGGCGTTCCTTGCGGAGTCGTTCCGGCGCACGGGGAAGCCGTGGCCGTTCGCGTTGGTGGCGCTCGACGTGCAGCCGATCGCGCGACAACTCCTCCGGGGAACCGGCCACGTTGACCGGTTCAACCTCGGGCACGTGGCGGACCGGCTCGGGATCGGGCGGATGGGCGAACACGGTGCGCTGGCGGACGCCTACGCGACGTACGACGTGCTCGTGAAGCTGGTCGAGCGGGCGGGGGAGTTGACTGGCTGACCTCGTGTGAGGCGCGAGAAAACGCCCGGTCGCCGGGGGCAACCGGGCGTCGATGGCCGGGGTGAGGCCAGGAGAGCGTTCGCTCAGGCGGTTGGCGCGGGAGCAGGCTCGCCCCGCCGGGCGAGTTCCTTTCGGACGATGGGCGCGACGCGCGTCCCGAGCAGTTCGATGGCCCGCAGGACCTTCTCGTGCGGCATCGGGCCGACCGGGAGCTGAAGCAGGAAGCGGTCCATGTTGAAGAGCGTGTGCTCGTGGAGGATCTTCTCCGCGACCTGCTCGGGGTTGCCGACGAGGAGCGCACCGTGGAGCGTTCGCGAAGCTTCGTACTCGTTCCGGCTCAGCGGGCCCCAGCCGCGCTCGCGCCCGATGCGGGACATGCTTGCGAACCAGCCCGGGAAGAAGTCGTCGGCCGCCTGGCGCGAATCCTCGGCCACGTAGCCCTGTGAGTTGATCCCGACCTTGAGCTGTGCGGGGTCGTGGCCGGCCTGCTCGCCGACCTTGCGGTAGAAGTCGATCAGCGGTGCGAACCGGGCAGGCTGGCCACCAATGATGGCGAGCGCGAGCGGCAAGCCGAGCACCGCCGCGCGGGCGACCGAGTTGGTGCTGCCACCGACGGCGATCCACACCGGGAGCGGGTCCTGGTAGGGACGCGGGTAGACGCCACGGTCATCGATCGGCTTCGTGTGCTTGCCGCCCTCCCACGTCACACGCTCGCTTTCGCGGATGCGAAGGAGCAACTCGAGTTTCTCGGCGAAGAGCGTGTCGTAGTCCTCGAGGTCGTAGCCGAAGAGCGGGAACGATTCGATGAACGAGCCGCGCCCGGCCATGATCTCCGCGCGCCCCTGCGAAATCTGATCGATGGTGGCGAACTGCTGGAAGACGCGGATGGGGTCGTCGGAGCTAAGGACGCTGACGGCGCTCGTGAGGCGAATCCGCTTCGTCCGCGCGGCGGCAGCGGCGAGTACCGTTGACGGCGACGATGCGGCGTAGTCCGGCCGATGGTGTTCGCCGACGCCGAAGACATCGAGCCCGACCTGGTCGGCGAGTTCGATCTCCTCTATGAGGTCGCGAAGGCGCTGCCCTCCATCTGCACCCGGGCTGATATCCGCGAACGAGTAGATGCCGATTTCCATTGGTCCCTTCCTGTTCCCGCCTGGCCGAGCCGGGCGATTTCGTTGCACTTGCAACTAGTATCGCAGGTGAGGCGGTGGCTGGCCTCGGCGAAAAGGCGGAGGCGTGTTTCGTGAGTCTCGCGGAGGCGAGGGTGCGTCGCGCGAATTCCTGACTGTTTCGCTTGACAACCCTTTGTTCAAACCTAAACGATACGAGTGATGTTCTCGGGGCGGGGTGAAATTCCCCACCGGCGGTGACAGCCCGCGACTCCGCTTCGGCGGACTGACCCGGTGAAATCCCGGGGCCGACGGTGAAAGTCCGGATGGGAGAGGACAGTGCGAAGCCGGCGTGTGCCTGTGCCGGCAGAGCCGTGCGCTGTGCGCACCCTTTTCCCGTGCCCAACTCGATGAGAACCGAGAGGGTAGCATGGGACACCTTGAAACGGCCGCGGAGTGGCGGCCTCGCGCCTTCGAACCGCAGGAGGCGCGTTGATGTTCACCGGGATTATCGAAGAAGTCGGCACGGTCACGGAGGCAGGGGAAGGCACCCTCTGGATTCGTGCACCCAAGATTCTCGAGGACGCGAACCTCGGGGACTCGATCGCCATTAACGGTGTAGACCTGACGGTTGCGGAGATTCGTGGCGACACGTTTTTCGCGAACCTGATGCCAGAGACCTACCGGCGGTCGAACCTTGGCGACCTGCGTCCCGGCGACCTGGTGAACCTCGAACGGAGCGTTCGGCCCATGGACCGGCTGAGCGGGCACATCGTGCGCGGTGTGGTCGAAACCACCTGCACGCTGGATTCGCTGACGCCAGAGGGCGACGCGATCATCGCCCGGTTCCGGGTTCCCCCCGAGTACCTTCGCTACATCGTGGTGAAGGGCCCGGTGTGCGTGGACGGCATCAGCCTGACGGTCATCGCGAAGGACTCGGAGAGCTTCTCGGTATCGCTCGTGCAGTACACGCAGGAGCACACGAACCTTGTGCGGCGCAAACCGGGTGACCGGATAAACCTGGAGACAGACATTGTTGCCCGGTACATCGAGCAATTTGTGAACGACGCACTGGCAGCGCGCGAGGAAGAGGGGCGATGACGCAGCGAGATCCAGTTATGGCAACGGTGCCGGAGGCGATCGAGGAGTTCCGGCGCGGAAAGTTCGTGATCATCACGGATGACGAGGACCGCGAGAACGAAGGGGACCTGTGCATCGCGGCGCAGTTCGTGACGCCCGAAACGATCAACTTCATGGCGAAGTACGCCAGGGGGCTGATCTGCATCTCGCTAACCGAGGAACGGGTCGAAGAGCTGGGGCTCCCGATGATGGTGGAGGGCAACACGTCGGCCTTCGGCACACCGTTCACCGTCTCGGTGGAAGCGAGGACCGGCGTTTCGACCGGCATCAGCGCGGCCGACCGGGCGCGCACGGTGCAGGTGCTCATCGACCCGGCGACGAAGCCGAGCGACCTCGCGACGCCGGGGCATATGTTCCCGCTCCGCGCCCGGAAGGGCGGCGTGCTCGTGCGGGCGGGGCAGACGGAAGCCTCGGTCGACCTCGCGCGGTTGGCCGGTCTGAACCCATCGGCAGTGATCTGCGAAATCATGAAGGCGGACGGGGAGATGGCGCGCATGCCGGACCTCCAGCGGTTCGCGCGGCGCCACGGCCTGCGGATCCTGACGACGCACGAACTCATCAAGTGGCGGCTGCGGAACGAGCGGCTCGTGAAGCGCGTGGCGGAGACGAAGCTGCCGACGCCCTATGGCGAGATGATGATCCTCGCGTACCGCGCGGAGTACGACCCGGCCGAGCACGTTGCGGTAGTGAAGGGCCCGATCGACCCGGAGCAGCCGGTGCTGGTACGCGTCCACGACCAGTGCGTGACGGGCGACGTGTTCGATTCGATGCGCTGCGACTGCGGCGAGCAGAAGGACCGCGCGCTGAAGATGATCGGCGAGCAGGGTGGCGTGTTCCTGTACATGCGGCAGGAGGGCCGCGGTATCGGGCTCCATAACAAGCTCCGCGCGTACGAACTCCAGGACCGCGGATTGGACACGGTGGACGCCAACCTGGCGCTGGGCTTCCCCGCCGACCGGCGCGACTACGGCATCGGGATGCAGATCCTGGTCGACATCGGCGTGCGCAAGATGCGCCTCCTGACCAACAACCCCGCGAAGCGCGCCGGCCTGGAGGCGTACGGCCTCGAAGTGGTCGAGCGGGTGCCCATCGAGACGACGCCGAACGCGCACAACATCCGGTACCTGGACACGAAGCGGCGGCGCATGGGCCACCTGCTGGACGGTCTGGAGCCGATCGTGGAGGCGGGCAAATGACAGTCCGGGCAGCGCGTGTTTCGATGCGGGACGGGATGAGCCATGCCCGTTCTTGAAGGAGGACTTTCGGGCCAGGGCCTGCGGGTATGCGTCATCGCGGCGCGGTGGAACAGCTTCGTGACCGAGAAGCTGTTTGAAGGCGCTATCGAAGAACTGGCGCGCCGTGGCGTGGCTGACGACGACGTGACCTCGGTCTGGGTGCCGGGCGCCTTCGAAGTGCCCACGGCAGCCCGCTGGGCGGCCGAGAGCGGACGTTTCGACGCCGTGGTATGTCTTGGTGCGGTCATCCGCGGGGAGACGGCGCATTTCGAGTACGTGGCGGGCGGCGCGACCGACGGCATCGTCCGTGTGTCTCAGGACACCGGTGTGCCCGTGATTTTCGGTGTGCTGACGGTGGACACGGTCGAGCAGGCGCTGGCCCGGGCCGGTGGCAAAGACGGCCACAAGGGCGAAGAAGCGGCGAGAGCCGCGATCGAGATGGCGAACCTGCGGAAGGCGCTGTCGTGAGCGCCGGGAACGAGGAGCCCATCATCGACCAGGTGCTCGAAGAGTTCACCGCGGCACTGGTACGCCTGACGGGGGAGGCACTCGTCGACGAGCAGGTTGTGGTGGATTCGGGCGGAGGTTGGGCGCTCGCCTCGTGGGTCGAGGAGGACACGTTCGCGCTGGACCTGGTTCCGACAGAACCCGGCGTCCTCGGACAACTCGACGACTACCAGCTCGCGGTGATCTATGGCCTCGGGTTCGTGGACGAAGAAGAGGACGGCGAAACCGTCTTCCGGGAGGAGTTCGAGTACGAGGCCGGGGAAGAGTGGGAAGAGCAGGCGCTCCGGGACCTGGCGCTGCTGGGGCTCGGCTTGCTGCGCGACGTGCTTCACTGCACACCTGCAAAATTTAGGGTTTCAACACAAACCCTCGAATCGTGAGTGGCGGGTGCACCGTTGTAGGCGAAAAGGGCGTAGGATGCGGCAGGCGGCCAGTTCCTTCGCCGGGAACGGTCGACCCTCGAAGAGCCCTGGAGGTTGCTATATATGGCAGTCGATTTCGAGATACCCGCCGAGACTAGAGAGATCCAGGCGAAGGTTCGGAAGTTCGTCCACGAGCACTGCATTCCTGCCGAGAAGGAGCTAGAAGAAGGCAGGCCGTACAAGGAGGTACTGTCCGAGCTTCGCGCGAAGGCGCGGGCGCAGGGGCTGTGGATGCCGTTCGTGCCGAAGGAATACGGCGGAATGGGCCTCGGGCAGCTGGCGAACGCGCTGGTGCAGATGGAACTCGGCGAAAGTGCCCTCGGCGCGCTCGCACTGAACACCCAGGGCCCGGACGACGCGACCATCCTGACGCTTCTCACCTACGGCACCGAGTACCAGAAGGAGAAGTTCCTCAAGCCACTGCTGAACGGCGAGAAGCGCATCTGCTACTCCATGACGGAAAAGGCCGCGGGCGCCGACGCCACGGGCATGCAGACGCGCGCAGTGCGCGACGGGGACAACTGGGTCCTGAACGGCGAGAAGTGGTTCAGTAGCGCAGCTTCGGTGGCCGACATCGCGGTGATCATGGCGAAGACGAACCCGGATGCGCCGCGTCATGAACAGTTCAGCACGTTCATCGTCGAGCTGCCGAACCCGGGCTACCAGATTGTTCGCGACATCCCGACGATGGCGATCGAGGGCCCGCTGACGCACATCCTCGGTGGCGGCCATTCGGAGGTCATCATCAAGGACCTGGTGGTGCCGCACGAGAACCTGCTGGGCGGCGAAGGCAACGGGTTCAAGATGGGTCAGCACCGGCTGGCGTACGGCCGCCTGCGCCACGGCATGCACAACGTCGCGATGGCGCAGCGTGCGCTGGACATGGCGACGAAGCGGGTGATCGAGCGCTCGACGTTCGGCAAGCCGCTGGCTGAGCGCCAGGGCGTGCAGTGGATGCTGGCGGACTGTGCGACGGAGCTCTACATCTCGCGGCTGATGCTGCTGCACATCGCGTACAAGGCGGAGAAGGGCCAGGACATCCGCCAGGAGAACTCCATCGCGAAGGTGTTCCTGGCGAACATGGTGCACAAGGTGGTCGACACGGCGATCCAGCTGCACGGTGCGCTTGGCTACAGCCAGGACCTGCCGCTGGCGCGCTGGTACACGTCGATCCGGTCGCAGCGGCTGGTCGACGGTCCCGACGAGGTACACCGCTGGACGGTGGGCCGCAACGTCATCAAGGCGTACAAGGAGCACGGGACGACGGCACCGGCCGCAGGTGGCGAACTGTCGTAAACCCGGGAGTCTCGGAGAGAGACGCAGCGAGCCCGGCCATGGTGGCCGGGCTCGTTTTCTTGTTCTGCGCGTACCTGTCAGGAGTGGCACGCCCGGCAGGACTCGAACCTGCGACCTTTAGGTCCGCAACCTAACGCTCTATCCACTGAGCTACGGGCGCACGTGACTTGGTGCCGAAGGTGAGATTTGAACTCACACGCCCTTGCGGGCACTACATCCTGAATGTAGCGCGTCTGCCATTCCGCCACTTCGGCCCACAACTCATTATCGGGGGAGTGCTGAGAGCGTTCAACTCGCTTGGAGGGCAGGTTTTCCTTGAACGGGGAGCGCTTCAGCCCTAGGATGGTAATCCCAGAGGGCGGTTAGCTCAGATGGTTAGAGTGCGTCGTTCACACCGACGAGGTCACTGGTTCGAGTCCAGTACCGCCCACCACCCAATGGACGCGCAACGAACCTAAGAAGGCTCCCAAAGAGGAGCCTTCTGGCGTTTTGTACGTTCGATCCCCTTCCCGACACGGAGCGTGCGCTACGCCAGGATTGGGCTGGCGTTCAATCGCGCGCTTCAGGGCGGTTCACGGCTCGGTCGAGGCCGAAGGCGAGAGACTTCCAGAACAGGGGGAGGGACGGACATCCGGACCTCCTTCGCTCGGCAGGACTTCGGCGCTAGGGTGCGCCGGGCACCGACAAGCGGGAAAGGTCGCCACCGGCGGCAACTTCGTCGATGCCGGGCGCCTCGTGATTCGCGGTGCGCAAGGCGGCAACCGTCACTTCGCGGAATTCCGGATCGGCGTGCACGGTGACTGAGAAGCCGCCTGAGAGCCAGGGCGTCGTTGCGGTTTGCAGGAGGGCCTGCATCGCCCCGGGGCTAGCTCCGCTGTCACGACGAACCCCAGCGCGACCGCGAGGATGAGCGCTGCAGCGAGCAGGCGCTGGCGTGGTAAATGAGCCGTCATCCGGGCGTTGCCGCTGGTCGCCGCGGTGTCTGCAGAAGACGGGACGTTCACTCCCCTGCCCTCCTTCGCGGACTGCTCCCAAGCCCGGAGGAACCGTATTTCGTCCATCACGAAGCGTCAACTGGTTGATGTTCGTCTAACGGAAGAGCGTGGGAAGGAGACCGATCGAGTCGTGCGAGATGCGGCGGCCGGTTCGTGGGCGTGGAGAAGGGCCGTCTCCCTCAGGAGAGCGGCCCTTTCGGTTGGAGGCCGGTATCGGGTGGTGGTTAGCCCTGGTTCCGGCTGGCGAGCGCGAAGGCAACGCCACCGCCGAGCATCACGACAGCCAGCGCGGCAAGCGGAACGGCGATCGAGGTACCGCTGTCGCTGGCGGTGCCTGTACCGGTGGTCGGCGCGCTGGGAGTTCCGTCGTCAGAGGGCCGCTCGGTCTCGGTAGGTGTCGCGGTAGGGGTTGGGCTCTGTGCACTCGCGTTGTGAGCTGCGAGGCCAGCGCCCGCCAGACCGAGAAGCAGTGCGAGGCCTGCGATGAGGCCAAGGGCTTTGGACTTCATGGTCGTCGGTTCAGCTACAGACATCCATTCCTCCTAGGTGGGTTCCGCCTCCCCGCCCCTGTTACGTTGTCGAGCAGCCCGGGCAGAGCTGCTCGACGATTGGGGAGTTGCAGGTTCTACGATGGGGGTTATGGGCGACGGCCCGAATAAAGCCGAAGTGGGAATGGGATAACGGCACCGTCACATGCTCATCTACTGCACGGGGATTGCCACTCGCGGAACTTGGCGAGGCTGAAGCATCGGTTTGCGGGAAAGTCGTGTGGCCGAATTGCGTTATTAGTCCCGGCGTTCGAAGACGACTCCCCCGGCACCTTCATACACGAGGCGATAGTTGGGGTCGCTGCGGAGCGAGGCGTCGAGGGTCGAACAACAGGGGTTCCCGTTGTTGGTGGGCAGGTAGAGGTGAGTAAAGGTAAGCCCGCTGGATTCCTCCCATCGTTCGATGCAGCGGACGGAGCCGAACGCACAGCCCCACGCGCCGTAGTAGTCATTGATTCGCGAACTGAAGGCATCTCTGAGCCACTCGGTGCCCTGTACCGTAGCGACGCTGGGCCTGTGGGCGAGCACGGGGAACCATTCGAGATCCTTGCCGGTTTCCCAGGGACTGGACGGGATAACCAGGAATGTGGCGTCCGGGGGAGTCGAGGTGGAAATCCACTCCATGACCTGCCGCTGACCGGGATCAAGCGCATCGAGGGAGGTGAGCTCGCCGAGGCCGGGCTGTTTTACCGTGGCGGCGAAGGCTGCGTAGTAGAGCAAGCAGCCGAGCAGGAATAGCGGCTTTGCGTGAACGGCGATGTTCCGGAGGGAGGTGTTCTCGGCGGCCACCGGGACCCACTGACCGGACTCCGACAAGCGTTCCTGGCGAAAGCCTCGGCGAAGCAGCGGGAGGAGGCCTTCGGCGACAGCGATTCCTGCGAGAAGGCCGATCGGGAGCGAGGCGTAGGTCGCGAAGGCGCGGATGTCGAGCAGGATAATGACCACCCACCAGGCGGGGAGGAGGAAGCGGTTCGTGGCGAAACAGAGGACGGCACCGAGCAGCCCAAGCGACGCGATGAGCGGGAAGAACGGCTCGCTGGTGGAGATGGCGCGCGCGATCGACAGCATGACGGAGACCCGGTTCGCGTCGTTCGAAAA
>CAZWBW010000028.1:24230-29800 GCA_964632355.1 uncultured Anaerolineaceae bacterium
AAGACGGTGCCACCCGTGCTGTTCGCGGCCACGAAGGGGTCGATGCCGTGGTAGGCGACAACGGTGAGCCACCAGGGGGCAGTAAGCGCGGCTGTGCCAGCGGCGAGATAGAACGATGAGCGGATGCCCTGCTGGTTGCGGCCAAGGAAGAGCGCGAACAGGGCGATGCTGAACGCGAGGAACCACCCGGTCTGCAGGTGACTCAGCACCGTAGCAGCGGAGAAGACAATCGCAAGGGCGAGCGTGCGCTGGTTCGGCTGGCGATAGAGGCGGTAGACCTGCTCGAGCGCGAGGATGGCGAAGAACACACCGAGCGCGCGGGTGAGGCCTCCGCCCATGATGAGCCAGATGAAGCTCCGTGGGATGAGCGCGAAGGCCGCCAGCGCCGCAACCACGGCAAGGTTCGAAACCAGCATGACCCGCGCGAGCCGCCAGAACGCGACCAGCGTGAGGCACGAAAACACCAGCGGAAGGAAACGGAAGAGGGTGAGCAGGCTGAACGGCGTCAGGTCGTCGACGATGGCCGTTATGTAGAACGCGAGCGGCGAGTAGGCGTACGGGATACCGGCGGAGTTGTAGGTCGTTTCGGCGGGGAGCCAGTAGTTGTTCGCCTGGAGGTCGCGGACCATGGCGTAGAAGAGGCCGCCATCGTTCAGGGGGAAGTCGGCCGAGAGCACCTGCGCCGCCCGCACGAGGATGCCGAGGCTGAAGGCGACGCCAAGGCCAACGATGTAGTAGTCGAGGGTGAGCGAGGAGAGCCGCAGCCGCGGCCAGACAAGCCAGTCTCGGGCGCTCCGGGCGACCACCGCATCCTCCGGGAGGCCCGCATTGGGCCCCGCATTCTCCTGAGGAGGGTATGCCGAGCGTTGAATGACCGAATAAGAGAAGTCGAGCGCCGCCTAACGAAACAGCAATCTGCAGGTGGAAGAGCGAAAGGCGCTACCTCCGGCGGAGGTAGTCTTCGGCGGCCCAGCCGTCGCCCTGCTCGGTTCGAACCTGCCACCAGGTGAGGTCGCCGATGAGCTCGGGGCCGGCGAGGATTTCGAACTCGGAACCATCGGGCAGGCAGGCAACGGGCGTGTTGTCGAGGCCAGGCGAAGGCCGGACGTTCAGGCATTCGCCGGAGCCAGTAACCACGACGATGTCGCCGGGCGCGAAGGTACCGGCGGGCACCGGCGTCGGTGTTGGTGTGTCGTCGGCGGCGGGAGTGTCGGCAGCACCACCGCCGGACGGCCGCGGCACGTCGGCAACGGCCGGCGTGTCGTCCCCGCTACTGCCGAAGATGCGGTCGGAGACCCAGATAACGCCGAACGCGACAACGATCGCAATCGCGACAGCGATGGGCACATACCAGTAATCGAGGAGCCGCGGGCGGGAGTACACCTGTGGGAGCGGACGCCGGCCGGCGGCTGGCTCGGGGCGGTCCTGGTAGCGCCGGGGTGGCGTCGGCCGATAGGGAGCCTGCTCGCCGGGAGCCCCGCGACGGCGCCGTTCGCGCGAGGCGACGAGCGGATCGGGCTCGCCGGGATCGAGGGGGGCGCCGATTACCTGGTCGTCGAAATCGTCGCTGCCGATTCCGATTTCGGGTGAACCCCGGTGTGGGGGCGCCTCGCGTTGGCCAGAGAAGCGCTGCGGCGGTGGTCCTTCGGGGCGTTCTCGCGCCGGGATGCGGACGCGGGTACCTTCACCGGGGTGAGGGGTCTGCGGCGCGGGGCGGCCACCAAGATATGCTTCGGCGATGGGCGCCTGGCGGTGCTCTTCTGCGGTGACGCAGCCTTCGTTGCGAACCCAGCAGGCGGGGTGGTGGAGCACGTCACAGCCTTCGCAGCGCAGCACAGCGTCGCCCTGTTCGAAGGGGCGGTCGCAAACGGGACAGAAGCGCTGATACGACACGAAGGCACTCTCCCGGCGTCGGGCAGTATGCAACCCCAATTCCTCATCTTCAAACAGCGGCGAACTGCGGGCCACCGCGTCAGGGCTTAGGGGTGTCCGGATCCTTTCCCATGAGGGCTTCGACTTCGTGCAGGTGCGGAAGCGAGGGAGCGGCGCCCGCCCTACCGACACTAATCGCGCCGGCGGCGTTCGCGAACCGGGCTGCTTCGACCGGTTCGGCGCCACGACAGACGGCGACAGCGAGCGCAGCGCAGAAGGCGTCCCCGGCGCCGACGGTATCGATGGGAGTGGCAGGGAAAGCGGGGACGGCGGTGACATCGCCGTCCCGCGCCACCAGGCAGCCATCGGCGCCGCACGTAACCACAGCGGCGGATTTCGCGACCGCGGCCAGGTTACGCGCCCGGTCAGAGAGGCTGGCCGTTGCGGGAAGTTCCGGCGTAAGCATCTCGGCTTCGACTTCGTTCACGATGAGCACATCGGCGAGGGCGAGCAGCTCCCGAGGGTGCGGGACAATCGGCGCAGCGTTCAGGAACACAGGCACGCCGTGCTCGGCCGCAATGCCGGCGGCTGCGAGGTTGACCTCCATCGGCGCTTCGAACTGAAGCAGGAGGGCGTCGGCGGTGGCGATGGCATCGCGAGCGGCGTCCACCTGTGCGACGGGCATAGCGAGGTTCGCGCGGGGCGCGGAAAGGATGCTGTTCTGGCCGCCTGGGAGCACCACGGGGACAGCCACACCGCTGCCGGCGACAGGATCGAAGGCGACGTGGCGGGTGTCGACGCCGCTGCTCTTGAGCGCTTCGAGGAGGATATGGCCGAAGGGATCATCGGCGATACGGCCGATAAGCGTGGCCTCGGCGCCGAGACGGCGAGCGGCGATAGCCTGGTTCAGTCCCTTACCGCCCGCGTGGAGTTCGACCGCGTCGGCGAAGAGCGTCTCGCCGGGGAACGGGAACCGCGGCATGCGAAACACCAGGTCGACGGTGCAACTGCCAAGGACGGCGATCCTGGGCCCGGCGGACGGCTGGTCGGGGTGCGTCATGAGGGAAGCCTAGCGTTCGAGCGTTGGGCCGCAAGTGGCGGACACGGCATGGAGCGCGTAGGCTTCGCGCGATGGCAGTCCACATCCTTGCTATTAACGGAAGCCTCCGCCCCGGGAGTTCGGCAGACCGGGCGCTGCGGTTTGCGATGACGGCGCTTGAGAAGGGCGGGGCGGCGTGTGAGTCGTTCGATATCGGGACGTTGCCGCTGCTCGATGGGCGTCCCGAGGACCAGTACCCGCCGGTTGTGGGGGCATGGCGCGCCGCCTGTGCTGCGGCGGATGGGTTCGTGATCACCATCCCGTCGTACCACGGCGCGCTGCCGGGAGGTCTGAAGAACGCGCTGGATTTCGTGGACACGCCACAGGTTGGCGGGAAGCCATTCGCGCTCATCGGGATCGCAGGGGGCGACGCGGAGCCGGGGGTCACGGACGCCGCCCGGGTGCTGCGACACATCGGCGGCATCGCGGCGGTCCCGGACGTGGTGATTTCGCGCTCGTCGGAGCACTGGGGACCTGGCGAGGAGCCGGCCAACGAAAGCGTCGCGGTGGCCATCCGAAAGGTGGCAGCGGATTTGCTGACGCTGTGCCGGCTGCGGGCGGAGGGGCAGCTGCCACAGCCCTAAACAGACCGAGAGCGGCCCGAAGGCCGCCCTCGATTCGCAACGCTATACGTGAGAGACGCGACTAGAAGCGCACAAGGCGAACGTTGTAGATGCCGTCGATCGCTTCGATCTGGTCGATCTGCTCTTCGGTCGGGCATTCGTCGACAGCGATGAGCATCAGCGCGCGGCCGCGGCGAGATCGGCGCCCCACCTGCATCGAACGGATGTTGATGTCGTGCTGGCCGAGGAGGGTGCCGACGCGGCCAATCATGCCCGGCCGGTCTTCGTTGTCGCAGGCGAGCAGGAAGGCGTTCGGTTCGGGCATGAGGTCCACCTCGAGCCCGTTGAGGTAGACGATCTTGGGGTGCCCGTGCTCGACCGTGGCGCCCACCTGGACCTCGGCCTCCGTAGTGAGCACCTTCACGTTGATGAGATTGACGAACACGTCGTGCGAGGAGCGCATGCGCTCGTCGATCCGCCAGCCGCGGGACTGGGCGATGTGGGTGGCGTTCACCATGTTCACGTTCTCCTCGCTGATGGGGCGAAGGAGACCGCGGATGACGGATGCACGCAGGGGCGTCACATCGTGGTCGGCGATTTCGCCGTAGTAGTCG
Source organism: uncultured Anaerolineaceae bacterium (assembly GCA_964632355.1). Classification (GTDB taxonomy): domain Bacteria; phylum Chloroflexota; class Dehalococcoidia; order Tepidiformales; family Tepidiformaceae; genus JALOAP01. The sequence goes on from CAZWBW010000028.1 coordinate 28,379, forward strand.
ATCTCGATGGACGTGAGCTTCCCGGTGACAAGCTGCGTGGCGACAGAGCCCACCGTCTCGGCGACGCGGAGGTAGGGTCCGACAACCTCGAGCGTTTCGGGCGCGAGCAGCGGGGCGTTGACCGCGTAGCGCGCCGGGCGGCCGGCGAGGATGTCGACGATCTGCTCGGCGACATCAATTGCGACGCGCTCCTGTGCCTCTGCCGTGGAGGCGCCGAGGTGAGGCGTGACGATGATGCGCGGGTTCCCGAGGAGCGGGTTGTCGGCCGGAACAGGCTCCTGGCTGAAGACGTCGATGGCGGCGCCGGCGACCTTGCCGCTCTTCACCGCCTCGGCGAGCGCGGCCTCGTCGATGATGCCGCCGCGCGCGACGTTGATGATGCGGACGCCGTCCTTCATCTTCGCGAGCTCTTCGGCGCCGATCATTCCGGTGGTCGCTGCGGTGAGCGGCGGGTGCACCGTGAGGAAGTCCGAGAGCATGAGGACCTGCTCGAAGTCGACGGATTCGACGCCGAGGGAGCGGGCACGCTCGACCGGGACGAAGTGGTCGTAGGCGATGACGTGCATCTCCATGGCGAGCGCGCGGCGCGCGACTTCGGAGCCGATCTTGCCGAGTCCGATGATGCCGAGCGTCTTGCCGCGGATTTCCGTGCCGAGGAAGTCCTTGCGGTTCCACTTCCCGTTACGGAGCGTGGCATCGGCCTGGGGCACGTGGCGGGCGAGCGCCATAAGCAGGGCGATGGTGTGCTCGGCGGCAGCAATGGTGTTGCCCTGGGGCGCGTTGACGACAACGATCCCGCGCTCGGTGGCTGCCTGGAGGTCGATATTGTCAACGCCAACGCCCGCGCGGCCGATGACGGCGAGCTTTGTCCCGGCTTCGATGACGGGCCGTGTCACCTTGGTCTCGCTGCGTACTACGAGCGCGCTGTACTCGGGGATGATGGAGATGAGGGTGTCTTCGTGGAGGCCCGTCCGGACGTCGACTTCGCCGGCGGCGCGAAGGCGCTGGATGCCTTCCGGTGCGATGGGATCGGCGATGAGGATTCGGGGACGGGCGTCGGTCATGGTTGCGTGTTGCTCCTTGAGGCTGGCGAGAGCGATTTCGACGGTGGCCGGGATGCGGGCCTTACCGGACTCCCAGCGGCTGATTGTTGCCTGGTCCACGCCCAGGGCGGCGGCGATGGCGCTCTGGGAGAGGCCGAGTTCGGTGCGTGCCCGGGCGAATTCGGCTGCTTCCATACATGCATTATGCATGACCCGGGCTTCTATGCAATTTGCATTACCGGAGCTTGTCGCATGCGACCGGCAGGTTCAAGCCGGACACGAAGAACGGGGCCGTCTCGCGGGCCCCGTTTCGGTTCGATTCGTGCGCGTAAAGGCTAGGCGCGGGCTTCGGCGAGGAGCTTTTCGACGACATCGAGCG
>CAZWBW010000029.1:0-27873 GCA_964632355.1 uncultured Anaerolineaceae bacterium
CACCGAGAGCCAGAGGGCGTCGAAGTGGCAGTCGAGCGTGTCGGTCTCCCGCCGCGCAGGCTTCCCGTCGATCGGGCAGGGGACGTTCACCCACTCCTCGATCTGCGTCAGCGGCGATTGCCCGGTGGGTTCGAACTTCACCTTCTCCGGCAGGAGCACCGGCAGGTCCTCCTCCGGCACCGGTACCAGCCCGTGCGTCTCGCAGTGGATGATCGGGATCGGCGCGCCCCAGTACCGCTGCCGCGAAATGAGCCAGTCGTGCAGCCGGTAGTTCACCCACTTGCGGCCGAAACCCTGCTCCTCCGCGTACTCCGTCACCCGGTGGATCGCCTCGTCGGCAGGCGTGCCGTCGAACCGCCCGGAATTGATCATCACGGTACCTTGCGTGAACGCCCGCTCCAGCGGCTTGCTCACGTCCACCTCGTCGGAGTCGAACACCGGCTTGATCGGCAACCCGTACTTGGTCGCGAACTCGAAGTCGCGCTGGTCGTGCGCCGGCACGCCCATCACGGCGCCCGTCCCGTACGTGATCAGGACATAATCGCCAATCCAGATCGGGATCCGCTCCCCGTTGAACGGGTTGATCGCGTACGCGCCCGTCGGCACGCCGGTCTTCTCCCGCTCGGTCGACATCCGCTCGATGTCGGTCTCGCGCGCGGCCGCGGCCTTGTACGCCTGTACGGCTTCGCGCTGCTCGTCCGTCGTGATCCGGTCGACCAGCGGGTGTTCGGGCGCCAGCACCATGAAGCTCACGCCGAACACCGTGTCCGGCCGCGTGGTGAACACGGTCAGCTTCTCATCGACACCGGGCACATCAATCGCGAAGTCGAGCTGCGCGCCCTCCGACCGCCCGATCCAGTTCGTCTGCATCGTCTTGATGCGCTCGGGCCAGTCGATGCCGTCGAACTTCAGCAGCTCCTCCGCATACGCCGTGATTCGGAAGAACCACTGCGTCAGCAGCCGCCGCTCGACGATGTCATCCGAGCGTTCGCAGCGCCCGTCGACCACCTGCTCGTTCGCCAGCACGGTCTGGCACCCCGGGCACCAGTTCGCCGGCGCCTCGGCACGGTAGGCCAGGCCGCGCTTGTACAGCTGCAGGAACCACCACTGGGTCCAGCGGTAGTACTCGGGGTCGCTGGTCACGATCTCCCGGTCCCAGTCGAACGACGCGCCCATCATCCGGAGCTGCCCGCGCATCCGGTTGATGTTGTCGTACGTCCACTCCTTCGGGTCGATGCCGCGTTTAATCGCCGCGTTCTCCGCCGGGAGCCCGAACGCGTCGAACCCCATCGGGAACATCACGTTGTAGCCCTGCATCCGGCGGTACCGCGCAGCCGCGTCGCTCGGCGCCATCGCGTACCAGTGGCCGGTATGCAGGTCGCCCGACGGGTACGGGAACATGGTCAGCGCGTACCACTTCGGCCGCGGGTCGTCGTCACGCGCGTGGTACAGCTTGTCCGCTTCCCAGCGGGCCTGCCATTTCTGCTCAATCGCACGGGGGTCGTATCGATCCGCCACGATCGTTCACCTCTACAGCACGGATTCAAGAGGGGAGCGCCGTCAGCAGACGGGCACAGGATCGGGGAGCCCCGCCGGCTATCCGCCGCGGGGCAGGCGAAGGGCGAGAATGCGCTGTCGCTTCCCGCACGTCCAGCCTGCCAACCAGGTCCGGCTCACGAGCGTACTCCCTCGATCGTCCGCCTCGATGTGCTGCGGAGGCGGTGCACCGCCTAGGGTATCGGACCTCGCTTCCATCCGTCATCAACCCGCATCGCACCCTGACACGCTCCCGCTACGGTTCCTGGCCCTCGGTCGACGTCACTGGCTTGCCAGCCCGCCGGCGCCCCGTCCGATATACCCAGTCTGAAAGCGGTGACAGTTCGAGCAACACGATGACCAGGCCGGTCATCAGGAGCGCGACAAGCCAGAGGTCGAACGCAACCAGCAACCCCAGGCCCGCGAGCACCCAGATCGTCGCTGCTGTCGTGATTCCGCTGATCCCCTCGGCGCGTTGGAAGATGAGACCAGCACCGAGGAAGCCGATGCCCTGCACTACTCCCGCCGCCACCCGGTCCGATGCGATGAACTCGGAGATCTCCCCGAACGTCGCGGCCCCGAGGCACACCAGCCCGCTCGTCCGAATGCCCGCCTCGTGCCCGCGATATTCCCGCTCGAAGCCCACCGCAACACCCAGTACGAGCGCCAGCAACAGTTTGCTGAAGAACTCGAACTGGTCAGCGTTGCTCATCGCCTACTCCCGGTAGTGGGCCACAATCAACGTTTCGAAGTTCCGTTCGCCCGAGCACTCACGGCACGTCAGGTACCAGACCCATACGCTGTCAGGTTTCCGGCCGTACTTCTCTGCTGCGATTGCCTCGGTCTGGTCGACAACCTTCTGCATCTCGCCCCAGGGCGCCGGGACCAGCCGGCTGAACGCGAACCCGCCGGGGTGCACGATGTCCTTCGCTCCCGGCGGCGCGTCCTCCACCTCGAGCAGGACCGGCCGCCGAAACCGTCCCGAACCCAGCAGGAACATCGGGTCATCCGGGATCCGCGCCCCGGCCTTCGCGGCCTTGCGCTCCAACTCGCCACGAATGCCGCCGAACCCGACCGGTACGCCCATTACCGCGTTCGTGGTTCCCTTCACGAACGCGATGTCCGACCAGTCGCTCTCGACCTCATGCCAGTCGTCGCGGTCCAGGTGCGGGCAGTCACAGCTTGCCGGCGCCTCAGCGGCTTCCTCCGGACCTTCGTCGACCGGCTCCTGGACCGGCTGAACGCGGGCTCCCTGGTCTACGACCTTCACACGTCGTCGGCGACTCACAGCGTCACGATACCAGACTGGTCAGTCTCCGGCGCCAGCTACCGTCACCCATGCCCCGCCCAGCGGCGGGAGTACCAGCGTTCGCTCGAGAGGGCGCGCCTCCATGGCCCGGTCGGTGGCCAGCAGCACCTCGGAGAACCCCGGCGGCAGCGACAGTTCGACCGGTTCCGTCAGCATGTTGATCGCACAGAACACCGGCCTCGCGCCCGGTGCCTGCCGAATCCACGTCACCGTCCCCTCCGGTCCTTCGACCAGCCGGAACGTCCCGTCGTGGAGCGAGGGTTCGCGCTTCCGCGTGTGGATCGCGTCCCGGTACAACGACAGCAACGAACCCGGGTCGTCGATTTGCGCTGCGACGTTGATCTCCGCCGGCCCGTACGGGAGCCACGGTTCCGCCTCCGAGAATCCTCGCCCGGGCGAGTCGTCCCACTGCATCGGCGTCCGTTCGGGGTCCCGGCCGATTGCGCGGTGCCTCGCCGGGTCCTGCTGTCGCTCCGGCGGGATTTCGACGTCGACCATCCCGATCTCCTCGCCGTAGTACAGGAACGGGACGCATCGCACGCCAAGCAGCAGGAGCGCCGCCGCCCGGGCTCGCTCGAGGCCTCGCCCGTCGTGGTTGTGGCGGCTGATGAACCGCGGCCGGTCGTGGTTCGCCAGCGCGTAGCAGGGCAGGGCCCCCGGCGGCACCGCTTGCTCAGCGCTCAGCAGGATCTCCCGGGCCGTTTGTGCATCCCACGGCGTGTACCCGGTGCCTCGCGCGGTGTCGTGGATGAACGTGAAGTTGAACGCGAGATGCAGCCCGTCGAGCGCATCCCCGCCGTAGTACCGCGCGATCTCCTGGTGCGAACCGAACACCTCGCCCACGGCCACGCTCCCCGGGAACTCGTCGAGTACCTTCCGGATGCGCCGGACCGCGTCGTACACCTCTTCGTAGTTCCGGTTGTAACGAAGCAACCATCGCGGCTGCAGTCCGCCCTCCACGTACAGCGGGTTCGGCGGATTATCCGGCAGGTCAGGGTGCTTCACGATCTGCCCGATCACGTCCATCCGGAAGCCATCCACGCCCCGGCGCAGCCAGTAGCGCAGCGTGTCGTGCATCGCCCGCTCGACTTCCGGGTTACGCCAGTTCAGGTCCGGCTGCTCCTCCAGGAACGAGTGCAGGTAGTACTGTCCGGTCGCTTCGTCGAATGTCCACGCCGGCCCGCCGAACGCCGACTGCCAGTTGTTCGGCGGCGATCCATCCGGCTTCGGATCCCGCCAGACATACCAGTCCCGTTTTGGGTTCGTGCGTGACGACCGCGACTCCAGGAACCACGGGTGCTGGTCCGACGTGTGATTCGGCACCCAGTCGAGCAGTACTCGTATCCCCCGCCGGTGGCACTCCCCGGTCAGCCGGTCCATGTCTTCGAGGGTGCCAAAATCGGGGTGCACGCCCTCGTAGTCCGAGACGTCATACCCGAAGTCCTTCATCGGCGAAGGAAACGTCGGGGAGAGCCAGATTGCATCGATGCCCAGCGAACGCTCGGTGCCGTCGTTCAGGTAATCGAGCCGCTGGATGATGCCCTGCAGGTCACCGATGCCGTCGCCGTTCGAGTCCTGGAACGATCGCGGGTACACCTGGTAAACAACCGCCCGCTGCCACCAGTTCGGGTCGTTCCGGCTCGCTTCCGAAGGCATCGCGCCGATCTATGCGACAGTCGCCCGGAGCGCCGCCTCCACCTCCGCCACAAAGTCCGGGTGCTGGTCTAGCAGATTCCGCGAGATCGTGATGGCCGGGGCAAGGTGCAGCCCCTGGTCCAGCGCCCGGGTGATCCACAGACGGCCGATCACCTCGGCCGCGCGGTCCCGGAACGCCTGCGTGTTCTCGACGCCCAGCCGCTCAGCGAGGAACTCCATGCTCGGGTCGTTCACCAACACCGCGACTTCCCGTGCGCTTCGCCCTGGCACTGAAAGCAGGAAGTTCGCCTGCGTCCCACCAAAGATCTCATAGGCGCCCGTACCCAAACCTTCGAATTGGATCGACGCCTCGTTCTCTCGCACGGTCGTCATTCTCTGTCCTCTTGTGGCATCGCGATCTTCAACGTCTCGGTAAGTCCGCCCAGCAGTTGCCGGCGCGCCTGCACGCGTGTCTGCAAGCCCCAGATGTTGATGAACCCGACTGCTGCCGACTGGTCGTACGTGTCGCCGCGATCATAGGTAGCAAGTGCACGGTCGTACAGCGACTTGGGCGCCGACCGCCCGACCACTGTCGCCGTCCCCCGGTGGAGCCGCACACGCACCTCCCCGGTTACGTGCCGCTGCGTGCTGGCAACGTAGGCCGCGATGTCCTGGTGGTGCGAACTGAACCAGAGCCCGTTGTAGATAAGTTCCGCGTATTCGCCGGCGATGTACTTCTTCAGCTTGATCTGCTGCTTCGAAAGCGTCATCGCTTCCAGCGCCCGGTGCGCCGTGTGGAGAATCACCGCCGCCGGCGCCTCGTAGATCTCCCGGCTCTTGATGCCGACAAGCCGGTCCTCGATGTGGTCGATCCGCCCGACCCCGTGCAGCCCCCCGAGCTCGTTGAGCTGCTCGACCAGGTCGACCGGGCCAATCTCCTCGCCGTTCAGCGTCACCGGCATCCCGTGCGAATACCAGATCGTCACATACGCCGGCTCCGAGGGCGCTTCTTCCGGCGATCGCGTCCATTCGTACGCTTCGGGCGGCGGTTCCTGCCACGGGTCCTCCAGCACGCCAGCCTCGGCGCTCCGGCCCCACAGGTTCTCGTCGATGCTGAACGGGCCCTTTTCGCCCCACGGGATGTCCACGCCGTGCTTCCGCAGGTACTCGATCTGCGTCTCGCGCGCCATCGCCTTCTCCCGCGTCGGCGCCACGATCTCCAGCGACGGGTCCAGCGTCTGAATCCCGACGTCGAACCGGACCTGGTCGTTGCCCTTCCCGGTGCAGCCGTGCGCAACCGCTTGCGCGCCTTCTTCGTGCGCGACATCGACGAGCAGCTTCGCCATCAGCGGCCGGGCCAGCGCCGTCGCCAGCGGGTACGCATCCTGGTACACCGCACCGGCCGCCAGCGCCGGGAACGCGAAGTACCGGATGAAGTCCTCCTTCGCGTCAATAACCCGGACCTTCACCGCACCCGCAGCAAGGCCGCGCTCTTCGACGACCGGCTGCTCTTTGCTACGGCCGAGGTCGATGTTCAGCGCGATGACTTCGTAGCCGCGTTCGACCGAAAGCCATTTGATGGCGGTCGTCGTATCCAGACCGCCCGAATAGGCGAGCACAAGCTTGGGCACGGGAACTCCGATTCAAGAAGGGTTCTGCGAGCATCCAGTATCGCCCGGAATCGCGATCCGGGCCATGTCGTGGCGTGCGTTACGCCCCGAGCTGCCGCCGCGCACGCGACGTGCCCACCCACCACGACGCCAGCGCACCACACAGGATGAGCGCGGCCTGTGCCAGCACCACCACCGCTGCCAGGGCGTCGCCCACTTTGCCCACGAACGCAAACGGCAGGAATGCGAGCCCCGTCGCGAATGCCGCAACCCCGGTGAAGATCATCGGAGCGGCGCCCTCACGGTGCGTCGCAAACCAGTGCTCGTCGCTCTGCATCGTGTACGGCGTTCGAATGCCAGCCCACGGGTTTCGCGGCAACCGCTCGGTCAGGCCAAGGAACCCAAGGAGGACCAGCAGCAGCGAAGCCAGCGTCGTTATCAGGAGCACAACCGCCATCATCGCTCTGCACCTCGCACTCTCAGATCGTGGATCGCGTCAGCGAGCTCGCGCTCGTTCCGAATCGTCCCCTCGGCGACGCCATCGGTCAGCGCTCGTCGCGCGTCCGCCAGTTGCTCATCGTCATCGAACTGCGCCACGCGCTTCGGGCGCCGGTTCACCCGGAATTCGAACACGTCTGGCCGCGCGTAATGACCCGCGTGGTCGGCCAGGAGTTTCTGCACCATCACCGTTCCGAGGTTCGCTTTCGCGGTGAGGATGCCCTCCTCGTCCAGCAACGGCCCCGCCAGCACATCACCCCTCGGCCCGATGATTGCGGAGTGGCCGTTTAGGGGCCGCATCGCGCCCTTCACGTCCGGGGGCATGTCCTCCTCCCTCAACAGCCCGCCGCTCATGACGACATACGCCGTCGCCTGCATGGCGAATGCTCGCGATAGCACCTCCTGGCGGGTGAACGTCGCACCGGGCCATGCTCCGGCGTGCACCTGCAGCCCCTGCGCAATGAGCGCATATCCCGGCAACACCATCTGGTGCTCCCAGCAATTCAGACCGCCCAGCTTCCCGTACGGCCGCTCATAGAGCCGCAGCGAACTCCCGTCGCCTTCGCCCCACACGCTCCGCTCGAAGAAGGTCGGCTTCAGCTTCCGGTGCTTCCCAAGCAGGCGGCCATCGCGCCCGATGAACAGCAGCGTGCAATAGATGGTGCCGCCGGTCGTCCCGTCACGCTCTGCCACACCGATGACAACGTCCGTGTCTGCGCGTTTCGCCGCGGCACACAATGCGTCCGTCGCCGGCGAGGGCACCTCCACCGCGTTCAGGACAAACCGCCGCAACAGGTCCCGGATCGGGACCCCGCCGCCCGGTTCAGCGAACCCGGCATACCCCGGTATCCATGTCTCGCCGAACACGGCAAGGTCCGCGCCCTTCTCGCCCGCCTGCTGGATCAGCGCACATGCCTTCTCGACGCTGGCGTCGCGGTCGAGGTAGACCGGCGCCGCCTGCACGGCCGCCAGCGTGAAGTCCCGGAATTCATCTCCCATGGCCCGACCCTCCTGGCCTACTTCGCCGGCGCCGTCAGCGACGAAAACACGTCCTCCAGGATGTCGCAGGCCCGGTCAATCTCATCGTCCGTCACCGTGAGCGGCGGCATGAGCCGGATCGCGTTCGGTCGCACGTTGTTCACCAGCAGGCCCCGCTCGCGGCACGCCGTCACTACCTCCGCCGCCGCGTCTCGCCCCAGCCCCACCGCAATCAGCAGCCCGCGGCCACGCACTTCGGTCACCAGCGGGTACCGGTCCTCGATCGACCGCAGCCGCGTGACCAGCTTCTCCGACGCCTCGCGTGCCCTGCCAGGCAAGTCATGTTCGATGACGTACTCCAGCACCGCCTTCCCGGCGGCCGCGGCCAGGGGGTTCCCCCCGAATGTCGTTCCATGGTCGCCCGGTACGAGGTGCGCCGCGATCTCTTCGCGCGCCAGTACGGCGCCAATCGGCACCCCGCCCGCGAGGCCTTTCGCGAGCGTCAGGATGTCGGGTGTGATGCCCTCCTGCTCGTACGCGAACAGCGTCCCGGTTCGACCGATGCCGGTTTGCACCTCGTCGAGGATAAGCAGCAGGTCCCGCTCGTCGCACCACTCCCGAACGGCCTTCAGGTAGCCCGGCGCCGGGACGTTCACGCCGCCCTCGCCCTGGATGGGCTCCAGCAGCACCGCGACCGTCCGTTCGTTTGTCGCTGCTCGAATCGCCTCGATATCGTTCCACGGCACGTGCTGGAACCCCGGCGACAGCGGCTCGAATGGCTCCCGGTACCGCGCCGTCCCGGTCGCCGCCAGCGCGCCCATCGTTCGCCCGTGGAACCCGCCTTCTGTCGCGATGATTTCGTACGCGCCCTTTCGCCGGTCGTGTCCCCAGCGCCGTGCCAGCTTCACTGCCGCCTCGACGGCCTCCGTCCCCGAGTTGCAGAAGAATGCCCGGTCGAGGCCCGAGTGCTCCACCAGCAGCTTCGCGAGCTCGATCATCGGCGTCGTGTAGAACAGGTTCGACATGTGAATCAGCGTCGACGCCTGCTGCGCAACTGCCTTCGTCAACACCGGGTGCGCGTGGCCCAGCGAGGTCACCGCCAGTCCGCCAACGAAGTCCAGGTACTCTCGCCCTTCGGTGTCCCAGACCCGGGTCCCTTCGCCACGTTCGATGACGATCGGCTGTCGCCCGTAGTTCTGAAAGAGATAGCGGCGTTCCTCGGCGATCCAGTCGGTCATCATCGTCCTCGCGGCCAACATGCCGGTCTGCACGAATGGTACGCGACGCGCTGATACCGCGGGAGGCTAGCTGAACGGCGCAGCGGCCAGCAGCGTGGCGTGCGAACCCGGCTCGTCCACCGACTGGTCACGCGTCCACGTGCTGTCCCGCAACTCCCAGCCCTGTCTCCGGTCGTTCAACAGCAGCGTGAGCAACTCCTCGAGTTGCCGCTTGTGCTCCGGCCGCCGAATCGGCGCCAGCACTTCGATGCGTTCGTCGAGGTTTCGCTTCATCACGTCCGCCGAACCGATGAAGAACTCCGGGTCGCCGCCGTTTTCGAACCGGTACACGCGCGAGTGCTCGAGAAACCGCCCGATCACGCTCACAACACGCACGTTCTCCGACAGGCCCGGGATTCCCGGCCGGAGCCGGCAGATGCCCCGTACGATGAGGTCGACCTGCACACCCGCCTGCGATGCCTCGTACAGCAGCCGCGTGAACTCCCGGTCCTCCAGCGCGTTCATCTTGAACACGATGCGCGCCGGCCGGCCCGACCGTGCGTTCTCGATCTCCCTCCGAACCCGCCGCTCCAGCTCCGTCCGCAGGTTCGTCGGAGCGACCAGGAGGTCCTTCGTCTCCAGCCGCTCGGCGTACCCCGTGAGGCGGTTGAACACCTGCACCAGGTCCCGAGTGATGCCCGGGTCAGCCGTGAAGAGCCCCAGGTCTGTGTACACCCTCGCCGTTCGCGAGTTGTAGTTCCCCGTCCCGATGTGCGCGTAGAGCGTCACCCCGAACGGCTCCTCCCGAACCACCAGGCAGATCTTGCTGTGCAGCTTCAGGTTCGGGTTCCCATAGGCAACGTGGACACCGGCATCTTCCAGCTTCCGCGCCCATTCGATGTTCGTCGCCTCGTCGAACCGGGCCGTGAGTTCGAACAGCACCGCGACCTGCTTGCCACGCCCGGCTGCGTCGATCAGCGACTCCAGGATCGGCGAATCCGGCGAGGTCCGGTACATCGTCTGCTTGATCGCGAGCACCGCCGGGTCGCTCGCTGCTTCGTCGATGAACCGAGCCACTGTCTGGTCGAACGACTCGTACGGGTGGTGCACTAGCACATCGCGTTCCCGGATCGTGGCAAACAGCGACGTGCCGTCGGCCGGCTGTGCGAAGTCCGAAGGCACGGCCTGCGTGATCGGCGGCTCCTTCAGCTCCGGGAGTGGCAGCGATGCGATCTGCACGAGGTCCGCCATCCCCAGCAGCCCCTGCGCGTGGAACACTTCGCGCTCCGTCAGGTCCAGTTCCTCCAGCAGCAGTTCCAGCCGCGGCCCTGGGAACTCGCCCGAAACCGCGAGCGTCACCGCCTCTGCCAGCCGCCGCCGGCGCAACTCACTCTCGATCAGTTCCAGCAGGTCCTCGGCTTCCTCGCCCGGGCTCCCGATTTCCGCGCTGCGAATCACCCGGATCGCCTGCCAGTCGGTGATCTCCATCCCCGGGAACAGCAGGTCCAGGTGCGCCACGATCACGTTTTCGATGGGTACGAACCGCAGGTCGCCCGCCTCGATGAAGCGGGGCCGGTTCTGGGGCACCTTCACGCGCGCGAACCGGTCTTCCCCGCGCGTTGGGTGCCGCACGTTCAGCGTCACCGAGAGGCTCCCGCCCGAGATGAACGGGAACGGGTGCGCCGGGTCCACTACCAGCGGCGTCAGCACCGGGAAGATGGCCTCTTCGAAGTACGCCGAGATCCGTTCGCGCACATCCCGCTCGAGGTCCTCGAATCGGACGAACCGGATGCCGCGCTCTTCCAGCGCTGGCACCAGTTCCGTCGCCCAGCACCGCTCCATCTCGCGCTGCATCTCGAAGCAGCGTTCGAGCACGAGGTCGAGTTGCTCCGCAATTGTGAGCCCATCGACCGTGGCTGCGTGCGGGTCCGTCCGCAGCATGCGCTTCAGCCACCCGACGCGCTTCGTATAGAACTCGTCGAGGTTGCTCGCCGCAATCGCCAGGAACTGCACGCGGTCGAGCAGCCGGTTCCGTGGGTCATGCGCTTCCCACAGCACCCGCTGGTTGAACCCCAGCCAACTCAGCTCCCGGTTCAGGTAGAGCTGCGGGTCGTCGAGGTCGAGCGCCGGCGGAAGGGCACTCTCGGCAAGCTCCTGGAGGTCCACGTCATCCCTCCCCGGTTGGGCGAGTATCGCAATCCGCGCGCGTTGCGCGCGTCAACGACCGCCCGGTTCGGCTATCCGGCCTCGAACAGCGTCCCCTTGCCTTCGCGCTCGAGCAGCATGTGCGGCACACGCCCGTCGACGATCTGCGTCGGCACACCCATGCTCGCCGCCAGGAGGCAGGCCTCCACTTTCGGAATCATGCCCCCGGCGATTGTCCCGTCCTCGATGAGTGCGCGCGTTCGCTCCGCAGTCAACGAGGGCAGCGTTGCCCCGTCCGGCCCGCGCACGCCTTCGACGTCCGTCAGGAACACGAGCAACCGCGCCCCGACCGCCGCGGCCACGTGCCCGGCCACGGTATCCGCGTTCACGTTCACGAGCTGGTCTGCGCTCTCGCCGGGCACGAACCCGACCGAACTGATGACCGGGATGATCCCCGCGCTGCGGAGCGCCGCGATCGCCTCCGGGTGCACCTGCTTCGGCTCGCCGACGAACCCGAGTTCGGGCGCGCGGATCTCGCACTCGAGCAGCCGCCCGTCGGCCCCGGAAAGCCCGACGGCGCGGCCACCCGCCGCGTTGATAGCGGCAACGATGCGCTTGTTCACGAGCCCCGCGAAAACCGCCACGACCACGGGCAGCACCTGCTCGTCGGTCACCCGCAGTCCGCGCTCGAACCGGCTCTCGATGCGCATCGCCTCCAGCCAGCGGCTCGCTTCCGCGCCGCCACCATGCACTACGACGGGCACATCCCCGTCCTGCGCCAGCTTCGCGACATCCGCGAACGTCGTGTCGGCCGCACCCAGCGTGCTGCCCCCGATTTTGATAACCAGTGGACCGCTCATGTGGTGTAGTCCGCGTTGATGTGTACGTACTCGGCCGTGAGGTCGCACCCCCAGCCCGTGGCCGAGAACGGCCCCGCGCCGAGGTCCACCTCGATCGTCACCGTGTCGCCGCGCATCGCCCGCGAGACTTCGTCCGCGTCGAACTCGGTCGGCCGCTGTTTCTCGAACACGCGGGTTCCGCACACCGAGATAACCACGTCGTTCTCGTCGAACTGCACAGCCGAACGCCCGATCACTGCCGTGATGCGCCCCCAGTTTGGGTCCGCACCATGCACGGCGCTCTTCAGCAGGTACGATGTCGTCAGCAGCCGAACGAGCGACCGCGCGTCCGCATTCGACGCAGCCCCGGTGACGGTCACCTCCATCAGCTTCGTCGCGCCCTCGCCATCCCGCGCAATCTCCTTCGCGAGGTAGACACACAACGCTTCGAGCGCCGCCGTGAAGCTCCCCGCGAGCGGCGAGTCCTCGGTGATCGGTTCGCCCCCGGCTGCCCCGTTCGCGAACAGCAGGACGGTGTCGCTCGGGCTCGTGTCCCCGTCGACGCTCACGAGGTTGAACGATCGGTCGACGGCGCTGCTGAGCGCCGACTGCAGAAACCCGGGTTCGACTGGCGCGTCTGTCGTCAGGAAGGCGAGCATCGTCGCCATGTTCGGGTGAATCATTCCCGAACCCTTCGCGCACCCGCCGAGGATGTACTGCCCGAACCGCACGCTCCCGTGCTTGGGTCGCGTGTCCGTTGTCATAATCGCGCGCGCGAAGTCCCGGCCCGCCAGCGGCGAAAGCGAAATCTGCTCGATTCCCGCTTCGATCTTCTCCATCGGCAGGAACTGGCCGATGACGCCGGTCGAGCACACCAGCACATCCTCGGCCTGCAAGCCCAGCTGCCGCCCCACGAGCTCGGTCATGCGCTGCGCATCCTCGATGCCCCGCTGGCCGGTGCTCGAATTCGCGACGCCGCTGTTAACCACCACCGCCTGTGCCCGCTGCCGCGGCAGCCGCGCCGCGTTCACCTCGACCGCCGCCGACCGCAGCCGGTTCTTCGTGAACGTCCCCGCCACCGCGCACGGCGCTGAAGACGCGAGCACGCCGAGGTCCAGCTTGTCCTCGCCGAACGTCTTGATGCCCGCGTATACCGCGCCCGCCTGGTACCCCTGCGGGGAGGTCACCGTCCCCTCGGTGTCGATCGGCAGGCTCATGGGTAGACCGCCGGCACGTCGAGGCCCGCCTCCTGCGGCAGCCCCAACATGAGGTTCATATTCTCGATGGCCTGGCCCGCAGCGCCCTTCACCAGGTTGTCCAGTACGCCGATAGCCACCAGCATCCCGTGCCGCTCATCCACCACCGGGTGCACCAGGCACATGTTGTTGCCAAGCGTGTGCTTCGTGTGCGGCGGCGTCTCCGTCACGCGGGTAAACGGCGCGTCCTTGTAGAACTCGCGGTAGATCTCCAGCACCTCGGCCTTCGTCACGCTCCGCGTCAGCGGTGCGTAGCACGTCGCGTGGATCCCGCGCGTCATCGGCACCAGGTGCGGCACGAACGTCACCCGCGGCGCCACGCCGTCGGCACGAAGTACCCCGAGCTCCTGCGCGATTTCCGGCTGGTGGTTGTGGTTCGCCACCTTGTACGCCGAAACGTCTTCGTTCACGTCGCTGTAGCTGTATCCGCCGCCGGTCCCGCGGCCAGCACCCGAAATCCCGGATTTCGCGTCTACCACAATCGGGTCGCCCACGATCCCGGCCGCCACTGCGGGCGCCAGCGCAAGGATCGACGTCGCCGGGTAACACCCCGGGTTCGCCACCAGCGTAGCCGTCCGGATCTTCTCCCGGTTCAGCTCGGGCAGGCCGTACACCGCGTCCGCCAGCAGATCGGGCGCCGGGTGCGGCTGTCCGAACCACTCCTTGAACGCCGCCTCTTCCTTCAGCCGGAAGTCCGCCGCGATGTCGATGACCTTCACGCCCGCACGAACGAACGGCGCACATGCCTCGGCGCTCGCCGCCGTTGGCATCGCCGAGAACACGACGTCCACATCGCCCGTGATCTCCGGCTGGATCTCCAGGTCGCCATACAGCGCGAGGTGCGGAAACGCCTCGCCCAACTTCTGGCCCGCAAGACTCCGTCCGGTAGCCGACGTTATCCGAACATGCGGATGCTTCCACAACAGGCGGGCAGCTTCCATGCCCGCAAACCCGGTTACGTTGATGATGCCGACACGGTAACTCACGCTGTCATTCTGCGACCTTCTACCCAAGCAATCCACCATCCGAAAAATCAACTGCTCGTCATTAACAGCCTTCTCGTTCCCGCATGAAACCTTTACCCTACTCTGGACCGGGTTTATGCGACGGTCATAATGTCCGGGAAAGGCCGCCGCCCCGCGGCCGCCTAGCGGCCACTCACCCCGCCGAGGAGGGCGAAATGCAAATCAAGAAGACCCAGCGGGACGAGAGGTACACCGACCTCACGTCTGCCTATGCGGACCAGTCTGGTACTCCCGACGAGTACACCGTCAACCAGCCGCGGCCAGGCGCTCGCGGCCCTCAGCACGACGCGGAAGCCGAAGCACGGCAGCCCGCGCGCCAGGAAAGCGTCGTCGACGCCGAATCGACCTTCGACGGTAAGTACGAGACTGCGCGTGACCTCCGCATTCTCGGCCACGTCAGCGGCGAAATCGTCTGCCGCGGTCTCCTGACCATCGAACAGGACGCTTCGGCCAAGGCCAAGATCCAGGCTCGCGACGTCCAGGTTCGCGGCCGCGTCGAAGGTGACCTTGTCTGCAGCGGACGCCTTACCATCACCTCCACTGGCGTCGTAAGCGGGACCATCAAGGTCGCCACCCTCGTCGTCGAAGAAGGCGCTACCGTTCGCGGTACGGTCGAAACCGCCGCCTCTGGCGATATCGAGGACAGCTCCGAAACGCGCGAACGCTCCAACAAGAAAGACCAAAAGGACGGCGAAGAGTCCGGGAAGGGCGGCCGCTGGAACAACCGCCGCGAAGTCCCCTCGTTCGCCCTGGTCTCCTCCGAAGAGCGTGCTTCTTCCGACCGCAACTAGTTTCCCGTTGCAGCAATGTCGAAGGGGCGACAAATTTGTCGCCCCTTTTTCGTGCTCTCGTTCTGGTCCCCGACCGTTTATACGACGGTGAAGTAGACGTTACCGTCAGCG
The DNA here is from genome assembly GCA_964632355.1 of uncultured Anaerolineaceae bacterium. Lineage (GTDB taxonomy): Bacteria > Chloroflexota > Dehalococcoidia > Tepidiformales > Tepidiformaceae > JALOAP01. The sequence goes on from CAZWBW010000029.1 coordinate 14,951, forward strand.
ACCCACGTGTTGACCGTCTTGTTCAAGCGCTTCGCAGCACGGCTGATTCGAAGCGCAATGCCACGTGGCGATTCTCCCCGAGCAGGCGTCAGCTTCCCCGCCTTCCCAGGCGTAACACTCTCGATGTACTTCTCGTACTCGCGCATCCGGGCTGCGAGCCGGCCCGTCTGGCGCGCAGGGCGAGGCGCTTCACTTTCCTTGATGACGGTGAACTCTGCCATGGTCAGTTCTCAGATCCTTCTGCCGAAATTCTACTCCAGTGAGTGACCGCACTGTTCGGCACCAACACTACCATAGCACGCTCGCACTGCACACCATTTCCCCAGCAACTTATCGTTTTTCCTGGAGACTCTCGATACTGATCCGTATCGAATCGAGGAACGCTTGGAGTTGATTCTCCAGCCGCCGCAGCACCTCCAGCGCGTACTGGTCCGCGTCATCTAGCTGTCGCGTCGCTGCTTCCGCAGCTTCACTCAGGTGCGCCGCCGCCGTCGCGTCCGCTTCAGCTATCACCTGTCGTGCGCGTGTTTCCGCTTCCAGCAATAACTGTTGGCAGCGTTCCTGTGCCTCACGTACCAGCGGGCTTTCATCAAGCCTCCGTTGCCGTTCCTCATCTGCCCGCCGCAACAGCTCGTCCGCCTGTTGCTGCGCCTCCTCCAGGATCCGGTCCCGCTGTTCGATAATCTGCGTTGCCTGCCGTACCTCCGCAGGCACAGCAAGACGCATCTGGTCGATCACGTCAAGCATCCGCTTCCGGTCGACCACAAGATTCCCACCGACAGGCAACCGTCGCGCCTGAACGACGAGTTCTTCAAGGCTGTCGATGAGGTCCAGGATTTCCACGTGCCCCGGTTGGGACTCCTATTGTTCTATACCGGCTGGCCCAGTTTCTTCCGAATCGCAGTCCGAACGTGCGGCGGTACAAGGTCCGCCACATCGTAGCCCAGCCGCGAGACCTCGCGGATTCGGCTAGCACTAACGTACAGGAATTCCTGGTTAGCCATCAGATACACCGACTCAAGGTGCGGCGCCATCTTCCGGTTCATCAGCGCCATGTCGAACTCCGCTTCGAAGTCGCTCACCGCCCGGATGCCGCGCACAATCGCCACCGCACCCTTCTTCTTCGCGAATTCCACGGTCATCTCGTCGAATCCTTCGACTTCGACCGTCGGCAGGTGCTCCACAGCCTTCCTGAACAGTTCGATGCGCTCCTCCCAGGAGAACATCCCGACCTTCTCCCGCCCCTTCACAACCGCAACTATCACCCGGTCAAACAGGTGAGTCATTCGCTGCACCAGGTCGAGATGCCCGTTCGTTACCGGATCGAAGCCGCCCGGAAAGATTGCAATCCTCATCGCGCCTCCTGAAGGCTGTAGAGTCCTATAGCTGTGTCACCGTACACGCGACGCTCCTGCAGAACGAGTCCCGCAGGGCGATCCGGCGGATTGTATCGGGATCCATGCTCATAGACGACTAGGCCTCCCGGTTCCAGCCGTTCCCATACTTCCGCCAGTGTCTCCTCGGCAGTCTCCGCCTCGTACGGTGGGTCCATAAACACCAGGTCGAACCGCCCCTCCACGCTCGCCAGCGCACCGGGCAGGCGCCCACGCACCACCTTCGCCTGCGCGCTAAAGCCCGCACGCCCGAGCGTCTGCAGGATCGCCTGGCACGCAGCCCCGTCGCTCTCTACAAACACCGCTTCCCGTGCCCCCCGCGACAGCGCTTCCAGCCCCAGTGCCCCCGTCCCTGCGTACAGGTCGAGGACCCGGGCATCGACCACCAGATCACCAATGATGTTGAAAATCGCCTCTCGCACCAGCCCCGAAGTGGGCCGCAATCGCGTTCCACGCGGTTCTGTAATAGGCAAACCCCGCGCTCGCCCACCCGCGATTCGCAGCCGCGATTGCGCCACCTCTATCCCCCGGCTGCCGGCGTCGATGTCTGCTTCGCCTGCACCTGCACCTGCATCTCGTTCTGGAACAGCGCCACGCCGTCACTCAGCGTTAGCCGCACCGTGTACGTGCCCGGCTCCGAAGGCGTCGCCCACCGGATGACGCCCTGGTTCCCGCCTTCGCTGCTCCCGTCGCTCACGAACCACTTCGGTGCGAGGTCATCCGCGTTCGGCTGCATCAGCACAGGCTGGCCAGTCGCGATGAACGGGTTCAGCGCCGTCCAGATGTTGCCCAGGTACTCGTTCCCGCTCGCGTCCTCAACCGCCACACCGCCCAGTCCAAACCGCGGGATCAGCTCGAGCTTGAAGCCCAGGCTGAAGAAGTTCTCGATATAGACGGTCCGCCCACTGCCTTGCTTGTACGTGAAGAACACGCTCGCCGCGTCCGTCGACCAGCTCACGCCCGTCAGGTTCTCATTCCGGTCGATATTCACGCCCACCACCTGGACGTTGCTGTTCGTCTCCACGCGGTTCTCGTTCCCGACCACCAGGCTCATCCGCGTCGCGATGGCCATCGCGTCCGCCAGCGTCATCACCTGGATGCCGTCCGCCGACGTCTCCACTGCATACGGAGACACCGTCAGAACGAGCTTCTTCGGGTCGACCCGCTCCGTCAGGTACTGCAGAATTTCCGGCATCACCTGCCGGAACTTCCCCTGCTCGCGGAACGGCGCGATCTGCAGGATGTCCGCCGACTTCCCGAGTTGTTCCCAGTCGTACGCGCCTTCGTCGATCTGTGCGGGCGTCTTCTGCGGCACCGGCAGTGTCAGGCTCAGCTTCTTGTTCTGCTTGTGCAGTTCGCCCGCCAGTTCAGCGACGAACAGCGTGAAGTTCGTTCGCTCCGTGGGCGGCAGGTCCAGGTACGCGATGTCGATCCCTTCGAACGCACCTTCGTTCGCCACGCGGACGATGTCCTGCACGTGCTTCGAACGGCTTTCCGGCGTTGCCAGGATCGTGCTGACGATCGGGATCATCCCCTGCGTCGACCCGTCCGCCCAGATCGACGGGTACCATTCGACGCCCTGCCCCGGGTTGATGTCGCTCCGGCTCCCCTGGATGGTGCCATCCGAACTCGGCGCATAATCCCGCGTGTGCAGGATCGTCACCTTGCCCACCGCGTCGGGGTGCAGCGTCGTCACCCCCGGCGGCAGGTACGCGACCACGTGGCCCGCCTCCGACAACCGCCGCAGCACAGCCACGTATCGTGGCGCCGAAGGCAGCGTCGCGGACGCGGTCTTCCCCTCGACATCCACTGCGGCGGCTCCGAGCGGCTCCCAGCGGTCACCCTCCGGCACATACCGGAAGAAGTTCAGGTTCGTGCCGCCTGGAGTGCGCTCGGTCAGTGGGAGAGCAATCTGGAGCGGTTGGCCTTCGGGTAACGGGCCGTGGTCCTCGTTGTATGCATAGACCTTCGTGACCCGCTCATACCCCTCGGGCGGTGCGAGATCCTCGTCGGCGGGGCAGTACTCGTCACTACAGCTCCCGCCGAACGCCCTCATCACGACATAAGCGCCGAGCAGCACCACGCCGAGCACGATCGCGCCCAGCACCAGCAGACGCCCCACAGGCGTCTGGTGTCCGGTGTCATACACCGATCTCGATCCACGAGTCCCCCAGGGGAGCTGGCCGCCGCGCCTCGTCATGCCTCTTCCCCCGGCGTCCTGCGCGCTCGCGTCGCTTCGTTTACCAAACCGAACCTCTGTCTCGATTATCAGGCCGTTGCGGTTGGGCACAACCCGAGCCTATTCTTGGCTCGACTGGCAGGCCCGTCAGCTACCAACTACCTCGCCAGCCACCGTCGACACTGCGCATCCCCGTCGTGTCACAGCGACGCGTATTACAGCTGTGACAGCGCACAATTGCGAGGGGGACACCTGCCCCGTATACTCGGCAGCGACTGAGGACAGCCGTGCCCTCAGTCCTTTTGTTTTTCTGGCTACGATCACGGCACTCAGGGTACGACATGGTTGAAAAGCAGGTCCCCCTCACTCGTGAAGGGAAAGCAAAGCTCGAAGAAGAGCTCGAGGAACTTCGCGCCCAGCGCCGAATCGTCGCCGAGCGCATCCACAACGCACAGGAACAGGGCACCAGCCAGAACGACGCCGAGTACGACGATGCCAAGCAGGAACAGGGCATGCTCGAAGGGCGCATCCTCGAGATCGAAGACATCCTGCGCCGCGCCGTGATCATCGAAGATGCAGCCGCAGCCTCCGGCCGCGTTGCTATTGGGACCCGCGTCGAGGTCGAGCAGGACGGCACCCGCCGCGAGTTCCGCATCGTCGGTGCCCCCGAAGCCGACCCCTCGAAGGGGCTCATCTCCAACGAATCACCCGTCGGCTCCGCACTCCTCGGTAAGGCCGAAGGCGACGTCGTTGACGTCCACGTGCCCAAAGGCGTCGTCAAGGTCAAGATCATCAAGATTAGTTAGCTCACAGGGCGCTCCCAGCGCGCTTGTTCCAGGGCCGCCGGGAGGCGGCCCTGTTTCATGCGAACGAGAGGCACACATGGACGAACTCATGGCGCAGCGTGTCGCGAAGCTCGACCAGCTCCGCGAACTCGGTATGCCCCCCTACCCCACCCGCGCCCATCGCACCCACACCGCCGAGCAGGCCACTGCCATCGTCGAAGCCCTTCCCGAAGGGACCGACGAAGCCGAAGGCACCACTGTCACGGTCGCCGGCCGCGTCGTCGCCCGCCGCGATATGGGCAGGGCCGCCTTCGTCGACCTGCTCGATGGCAGCGGGCGCATCCAGGTCCTCTTCCGCAAGAACCAGCTCCCCGAAGAACTCTTCACAGCCCTCAAACTCATCGACCTCGGCGACTTCATCGGCGTCACCGGCACGCCCATGCGGACGCGCACCGGCCAGCCCACCGTCGGCGCCACCTCCTGGGTCATGCTCGCGAAGGCGCTCCATGCCCCGCCCGAGAAGTACCACGGCCTCACCGACCCCGAACTCCGCCAGCGCCACCGCTACCTCGACCTCATGGCCAACGAGGAAACCCGCGAGCGGTTCCGCGCGCGCAGCAAGGTCGTCGCTGCCATCCGCCGCTTCCTCGAAAACCGCGGCTTCCTCGAGGTCGAAACCCCGGTGTTGCAGGAATCGGCCGGGGGCGCCGCCGCACGACCCTTCGTCACGCACTTCAATGCCCTCGGCGAAGACCGCTTCCTCCGCATCAGCCTCGAACTGCACCTGAAGCGGCTCCTCGTCGGCGGCTTCGAGCGCGTCTTCGAACTCGGCCGCATCTTCCGCAACGAAGGCCTCGGCGCGAAGTACAACCCCGAGTTCACGATGCTCGAAACCTACGAGGCCTACACCGACTACCTCGGCGTCGCCGAGATGGTCGAAGAGATGGTGTGCACCGTCGCCGAGGAAGCCTTCGGTCGCCTGAAGTTCACCTTTCGTGAGCACGAAATCGACCTCACGCCACCGTGGCGCCGCCTCACCTTCCACGACGCGCTCCGCCAGTACGGCGACCTCGACCTCGACGCCTTCCCGACGGTCGAAGCCCTGCGCGAAGAACTCGAACGCCGCGGCCTCGAACTGCCGCCCGGCGCTGGCTACGGCAAGCTCGCCGACGAAGCCATGTCCCACTACGTCGAGCCGAACCTCATCCAGCCCACGTTCCTGCTCGACTACCCGGTCGAACTTTCGCCGCTGGCCAAACGAAAGCCCGAAAATCCACGCCTCGTCGAACGCTTCGAAGTCTTCATCGGCGGCTTCGAAGCCGGGAACGCCTACACCGAACTCAACGACCCTATCGACCAGCGCGCCCGCTTCGAGGAGCAACTTCGCCTTCGCGCCGCCGGCGACGAAGAAGCCGAACTTATCGACGAGGACTTCCTCTTCGCGCTGGAACACGGCATGCCGCCGACCGGGGGCTTCGGCATGGGGGTCGACCGGCTCCTCATGATCCTCACCGGTCAGCCCACCATCCGCGAGGTCATCCTCTTCCCGCAGCTCCGCACGGTGAAGGACTAGCTGTGGAGCACCAGCCCGCAATCGAGCGCCACCACACGGCCACCGCCTACGTCGTGGCCGCCGATCGCACGCTCCTGCTCTGGCACCACAAGCTCCGCATGTGGCTGCCGCCCGGTGGGCACCTCGAACCGAACGAGGACCCGGTGCAGGGCGCCCTGCGAGAGGCGCGCGAGGAGTCCGGGCTCGACGTCGAGGTGATCCCGCCGCGCGACCTCCTCGCGATCGGCGCCCCGGCCCCGGCGGTGCTCCCGCCGCCGGCCGTCATCCTCATCGAAGACATCGTTCGCGACGACCAGCCCTTCCACCAGCACATCGACCACGTCTACTTCACCCGCGCAATCGACCCCGTCGACTTCGCGGCCCCGATTCCGCACGGCGCCCACCGCTGGGCCACTACCGCCGAACTCGAGGCCGCGTTTGCGCTGCCCGCACCCGATGGTACGCTCGTCCCGGTGGCCGAGGACGTTCGGCTCCTTGGCGTTCGTGCCATCGCGGCAGCCCAGGAGTGATTCCCATGTTGAGCGTGCAGTACATCCGCGAGAACACTGAGCGCGTCAAGCGCGACCTCATCCTTCGCAACACCACCGCGCCGATTGACCGCATCCTCCAACTCGACGACGACCGGCGCGACCTCCTCCAGAAAGTCGAGGCGCTCAGGGCCACCCGCAACAGTGCCAGCAAGGAAATCGGCAAAACCAAAGACCCGGCCGAGCGGGAAAAGCGCATCGCTGAGATGCGCAAGGTTGGCGAAGAGATCAGCGCCCTCGAGGCGCGCCTCAAGGAAGTCCAGGCCGAGCTCGATGCCAACCTGCTCGAAGTCCCGAACATCGTCGACGAATCCGTCCCCAAGGGCCCCGACGACAGCTGCAATGTGGTCGTCGAACAGGTCGGCGAGCCTCGCGACTTCGACTTCGAGCCGCGCCCCCATTGGGAGTTGGGCGAAATCGTCGACGGCATCGACCTCCAGCGTGGCGCCAAGATGGCCGGCTCTCGCTTCTATGTCCTCGACGCTGGTATCGCCCGCCTCTACCGCTCGCTCATCCAGTGGTGCCTCGATACCCACGCTGAGGCCGGCTACAGCGAGCGCTACCTTCCTTACATGCTGTCCGAGGCTTCGCTCGTCGCTTCCGGCCAGCTCCCCAAGTTCCGCGACAACCTCTACCGCGACGCCGAGGAGGACTTCTACTTCATCCCCACGGCGGAAGTGGCCTTCGTGAACCTCTACCGCGACGAAATCCTACCGCCCGGCTCACTGCCCCAGCGCCTGGTAGCGCACACTCCCTGCTTCCGCCGCGAAAAGATGAGCGCCGGCCGCGATGTGCGGGGCATCAAGCGCGGTCACCAGTTCGAAAAGGTCGAGTTGTTCGTCTATTGCGAACCTGACCAAAGCGACAAAGAACTCGACGCCATGGTCGCCCACGTCCGCACGCTCCCAGAGCGGCTGGGCATCCCCTACCGCGTCGTCCAGCTCTGCTCTGGCGACCTCGGCTTCAACGCTGCGAAGAGCTTCGACATCGAGATGTGGGCGCCTGGCCAGGGCGAATGGCTCGAAGTCTCCTCTATCTCGAACTGCCTCGACTTCCAGGCCCGCCGCGCGAATATCCGCTACCGGCCGAAGGAGGGCGAGGCCGTGCGGCATCCGCACATGCTCAACGGGTCTGGCCTCGGCATGGTGCGGACGCTCATCGCTGTACTCGAGAACTACCAGGAGCGGGACGGCAGCATCATCGTCCCCGAGGAGCTCCGGCCGTACATGCGAACCGACCGCATTTCCCCGCGCTAGCTCGCGCCGACCTGGGTCACCACGGCGGAGGGCTTGGTTTTGCGTTTCGGATAGGCTGCCCTATTCGTCCGCGCAAATACGCCTAATTCGCGCAAGTAGATTGCAGAGGCGTTACAGCAACACCTATTCCTACCGCTAATACTTAACGGCTATCGGCGGCATTGTTACTCAATGCCGCCGGTTACGTCGTCGTCCATGTTTTCGCTGGCATCGCCCTCTTCGATGTCCCACGTGATCTCGTCGTTCTCTAGCATCTCGCGAAACCACGACTTCGCCTGCTCCAGCGCGTCCTCTTCGTTCTCCGCGTCCAGGACCAGGTAATCCATCACGAACACGCTATAGGTCGCCATCTCAGCCCTCCTGCGCCCGCTACTTTTCACCGCCCCGCCCACAAAGTTCCACATTCAACTCTTCCAGCAAGGTAAAGAACTTGTGTTGAAGTGGGCTTGCAGTAAGTACACCTTCTTACGGTATCCTCCCTGTTGGTGGCGGAGAAGGTGACTTCTCCATGGTGAATAGTCGAGAGCAAGACCGATCACGCGCGAGAGTCCTCCTCCCGCGCGTTTTGCGCATCCTCACGCCCGTGGGAGTCGTCGCCGGTGTTGCCGCAGGCTTCATGGCTGTCTCGCAGGCCACCGCGACCCAGTCCCACACCGTCCAACCCGGCGAGACCCTCTCTCACATCGCATGGTCCTATGGCCTCTCCGTCGATGAACTCGTCGCCGTGAACCACCTCAGCGACCCGAACTTCATCATCGCCGGGCAGACCCTGGTCATCCCCTCGGTCGGGGCTGCGAATCCCGTTGCCGCAGCGACCACCTACACCGTCCAGCCGGGCGATACCCTCAGCGGCATCGCTTCCCGGTTCGGTGTCTCGGTGGTCGACCTTGCCGAGTGGAACGCCATCGCGAACCCGAACCTCATCGTCATCGGCCAGGTCCTTACGATTGGCCCCACCAGCTCCCCGACCGCGCCGGGTGGCTCGACGGGCGCCGGTGGCACCGAAACCTACGTCGTCCAGGCAGGGGACACCCTCGGCGGCATCGCCGACCGCTTCGGCGTGACCGTGGCCGACCTCGTCGCGAAGAACAACATCGCCGACCCGAACATCATCCACGTCGGGCAGACGCTGGTTATCGGCGGGGGCAGCACCGGCGCTGTGGGCGGGCCTCCTCCGCCTCCCGCACCGAGCGGCACCTACACCGTCCAGCCCGGCGACACCCTCGAAGCCATCGCCGCCGCTCACGGCGTCCTGGTTCGCGACCTCGTCGAGCTCAACGGCATCGACGACGCCAATTACATTTACGTCGGCCAGGTCCTGAGCATCCCGGGTTCGCCGCGCACCGTGACGCACTACGTCGTCAGCTATGACGTCGCCGAAGACGCGCTCCGCAGCGCAGAGGCCGAGTACGGCATCCCCCGCGGCCTCTTGCTCGCCCTCTCCTGGCAGGAAAGCGGCTGGCAGCAGCACGTCATCAGCGAAGCCGGCGCTGTTGGCCTCATGCAGATCATGCCGGACACCGCCGATTGGGCCCTCGAATGGCTCGCTCCCGGCATGACGCAGTGGTACTCCGACCCGTATCACAACGCATATATGGGCGCCGCCATCCTGCGCCACTGGCTTAACCTCGCCGACGGTGACGTCGAGTTCGCCCTTGGTGCCTACTACCAGGGCTGGCATTCGATGGAAACCCAGGGGCCGTTCCTCGAAACCAAGCGCTACATCGCCAACGTCCTCGCCCTCTGGCCGCAGTTCGCCTACTGACGTTGACAAAGTCGACCAGATGACTCGACAATTGCGGCCTGATGGTCGACCGTAATGCCCTGCGCTTTAACCAGGCCTCGATCATCGCCCTGACCGTCGTCGCCTTCGTGCTCGGCGAGCCGGTCGGGGTGTGGGTCGTTGGCTTCGTCGCAGCTGTGATGCTGCTGGGCACCGCCTACGCCCCGGCGTCGGCGTTCAAGCTCCTCTACCGTCACGTTTTCGTGCGGCTGGGCATCCTCAAGCCCCGGATGGAGCACGACGACCCGGCGCCGCACCAGTTCGCGCAGGGCCTCGGCGGGACCGTCCTCCTCGCCGCGTTCATCGCGCTGCTCGCCGGCGCCAGCACCCTCGGCTGGATCCTCGCCTGGATCGTCGTTGCGCTCGCGGCAGTGAACCTCATCGCCGGCTTCTGCCTCGGCTGCTTCGTGTACTTCCAGCTCGAACACCGCGGCCTCATCCGCGGCTCCGCTAGGTAGGGACATGGACGAACTGGTTCGGTTTGCACTGGCTGCAACGGTGATCGCCGCCGTTCTCGTCGCCGTCGTCGCCGTCCGCCACCTCTTTCGCCGGCGCCTGCGCGCACAGGTTGGGACCTCCGCCGAAGACCTTGCTTTGCGCTTCGGTTTGGCTTCTGGTGAACCTGCAATCCTCTACTTCAGCGGGAGTCGCTGCGTTCAGTGCCGTGCACTCCAGGAGCCCGCGCTCCAGCGCCTTACCCGGGAGGTCCGTGTGGCCGTCCGCAAGATCGACGCCGCCGTCGAATCCGACATCGCCCGCCGGTTCCACATCCTCTCCGTCCCGGCCACCGTCGTGCTCGATGCCAGCCACCGCATCCGCGGCGTCAACGTCGGATTCGCCGACGAGAATCAACTGCGCGAACAACTCGCCTGACTCGACTCTCCGGCCGCGCTGCGTACAATCCGCGCATGTCGCCCCGGCCGTTCCAGATCCACGTCTCCGACGAAGTCCTCGACGACCTTCGCGCTCGCCTTGCCCGCACTCGGTGGCCCGACGCCATACCCGGCACCGGCTGGGACTACGGCGCCGATATCGAGTACATCCGCGAACTGTGCGACTACTGGCGCGACCGCTATGACTGGCGCGCTCACGAAGCCGCCCTCAACCGCTTCCCCCAATACCTCGCGGAAGTCGATGGCGTCGACATCCACTTTTACCACGTCCGTGGCAACGGCCCGGCTCCGTTCCCGCTCCTCCTGCTCCACGGCTGGCCGGGTTCGGTGTTCGAATTCCACCACCTCATCGAACCCCTCACCGACCCCGCCGCACACGGCGGCGATCCTGCCGACGCCTTCGACGTCGTTGTCGCAGCTCTTCCGGGCTATGGCTGGAGCGGCAAGCCGCGTGAGCCCGGCTGGGGCCCAACGCGCATGGCGAACGCCTTCAACCGCCTCATGGTCGAAGTCCTCGGCTACGACCGCTACGGCGCCCAGGGTGGCGACTGGGGCGGCATCATCGCTGCGCGGATGGGCAATCTGCACCCCGGCCACGTTGCCGCGCTCCACCTGAACTTCATTTTCGGCGTTGTGCCACCGGACGCGGCCTCGACCGACGAAGGCCGTGCGGCTCTCCAGGCGCTCGACGAGTTTCGCGCCCGCGAAACCGCCTACAGCCAGCTCCAGGGCACCAAGCCCATGTCCCTCGCCGTCGCGCAGGCCGACTCACCCGCTGGCATCGCCGCCTGGATCGTCGAAAAATTCCGCACCTGGAGCGACTGCAACGGCGATATCGAGTCGGTCTACACGAAGGACCAGCTTCTCACGAACATCATGTTCTATTGGGCGCCCAACAGCATCGCCAGCGCCGCCCGTCTCTACTACGAGATGAATCGCGAAGGGAACGCGGTCCTGCTCGCCCCGGTTTCTGTTCCTACCGCCGTCGCTGCCTTCCCCAGGGAGATCTATCGCTTCCCGCGGAGCTGGGTCGAAACGCGCGCCAACGTGGTCCGCTGGACCGAGTTCGAACGCGGCGGCCATTTCGCTGCCCTCGAACAGCCCGAGGCGCTACTCACCGACATCCGCGAGTCCTTCCGGACAATTCGCTGACTAGCCGAAGTACTTCGACATAAGCCAGTTCAGCACGTCCCGCGCCGTCAGCATGCCGACCAGCTTGCCTTCGCGTGTGTACGGGATATGCCGGAAGCCCCCGTCGCCCATCTTGTTGAGCGCGGCCGCCACCGTATCACCGTCGCGAAGGACTACCGGGTCAGGCGTCATGTAGTGAGCCACGCTGTCCCGCAGCCGGTCCGGGTAGCCCGCGACTTTCTTCAGCAGGTCGCGCTCAGTGAAGATCCCCACGATCTGCTCGTTCTCGACGACGACTACCGCACCCGAACTCTCGCGTTGGAGCTCGCGGACTACCTCCGCCATCGGCGTCTCCGGCGTCACCGTTCGTGCCGGCCGGATGCGCAGCGAGGAGATCGGCTCGAGGAAATCCGATCCGCTGGCCACACGAACCGAGTCGGGCACGTCCACCGTCCGCAGGTCCGAGAGGCAGTTCTCGCACGTGTCCGTGCCCTCGATGTTCTCCGCACCGCAACTGGGGCAGATCACCATGTTGGTTCGTTCGATTGTCATGGTCCCCTCGCTGAAACACGCCGGGCCGCAGCAACCGCTGCGGCCCGAACGGTAACACTTTCGCCGGTCAGCTGAACAGCTAGACGACTTCCCACGTTTCGCCGCTCCGCAGGAGCGCCTCGAAATCCGGCTCGCTCTTCGAGCGGGCGTCGTCCACCTGCCGCTGGATCATGTCCTCGAACGTTGGTGCCTGCACCTGCCGGAAGATGCCCGTCGGCACCGGGAAGTCCGGGTAGTCCATCGAGAGCAGGATGTTCGCCAGCGTGGTGCTCTCCGCGTGTGCGTCGTGGACCAGCAGGCCCTCGTCGCTCGTCGCGTTCTCCACCACCTCAGGCGTGAAGCCGTTCAGCCGGATGCCGTGCTGCAGTTCCTTCCCGAAGCGCAGCGGCTTGCCGTGCTCGAGGTACACCATCCGGTCCGCCCGCACTTCCTTGTCGGCGAACGCCGCGAACGCACCGTCGTTGAAGATGTTGCAGTTCTGGTACACCTCGACGAACGACGTGCCCTTGTGCTTCGCCGCCGCATACAGCGTCTCTTCCAGGTGCTTCGTGTCCCGGTCCACCGACCGCGCCACGAACGTCGCACCCGCAGCCAGCGCCACCCGGATCGGGTTCAGCGGCGCCTCCGTCGTCCCGTACGGCGAAGACTTCGTGATCTTCCCCATCTCCGACGTCGGCGAGTACTGGCCCTTCGTCAGACCGTAGATGCGGTTGTTGAACAGCACCACCGTCAGGTCGACGTTCCGGCGCATCGCGTGCAGCAGGTGGTTGCCACCGATGCTCAGGCCGTCGCCGTCGCCGGTGATGACGAAGACCGAGAGTTCCGGCCGGCTCGTCTTCAGTCCCGTGGC
>CAZWBW010000030.1:0-3608 GCA_964632355.1 uncultured Anaerolineaceae bacterium
CCAGTGCCGTTCCGTAAAATTTCTTGTCGCCTCGAAATCGACTCTTCCCTCGGGCTGCAATAGCCATGCTAGGTTGAACGCGCGTCCCCATGGATATCCGCCCTTCAGCAAGCCAAGGGGGAACAACTTCGTGAGCGAGTCTCAGCTTCTGTCGGCATCCAGTGCAGAAGTAGCAGGTCTTGTCCAGGACTCACCGCGGCGAATCGAATATGTCACCATCGTCCTGCCCTGCTTGAATGAAGAAGAAGGTGTAGGACCAACGGTCCAGGAAGCGCTGCGAGGATTGAAAAATGCCGGTGTCGATGGCGAGGTACTCGTCGTCGATAACGGCTCGACGGATCGCAGCGTGGAGCTTGCCGAGCAGGCTGGCGCCCGGGTGATCTATGAGCCGCGCCGGGGCTACGGAGCCGCGCACCTCGCCGGTATCCGGGCGGCCCGGGGCAACGCCATCGTGATGGCCGATGCCGATGGCACGTACGACCTGGAGGGCGTTGGACGGCTGCTCGAGCAGCTGGAACAGGGCGCCGACATGGTGGTGGGCAGCCGCCTCCTTGGCAAAGTGCACCGGAACGCGATGCCGCTCCTGCATCGATACGTTGGAACGCCGGTCATCACGCGGATTCTGCGGGTGGCGACGGGCGTCGCGGTTTCGGACAGCCAATCGGGATACCGTGCGTTCTGGCGCGACAAGGTGCTGGAGCTCGGGCTTCGGGCCCCGGGCATGGAATACGCGTCCGAGATGCTGTTGCGGGCATCGAAGGCCGGCTGGACCATCCGGGACGTTCCGTCGGACTACCATCCCCGGCTCGGCGAAAGCAAGCTGAACACGTTCAGCGACGGCTGGCGCCATCTCAAGATGCTGATGGTGCTGAGCCCGCACATGAGTCTGCTGCTTCCGGGCGCTGTGCTGGCCTCGTTGGGGCTGCTGCTTAGCTTCGTTTCGCTGCTGGCGCCGGCGGGCCTGGACCTCGGACCGGTGAACTGGTTCCCGGTGTTCATCGGCCCGATGTTGCTCATTCTCGGGGCCCAGGCGCTGATCCTCGGCTCGCTTGCCGCGGTTCGCTCCGAAGTGACGCCGGAATGGCTCCGCCGGCACCTTTCGTTCCTGACCGGCGGACGAGTAGTCGACCGGCTGCTGCGGTACTTCGCGTTGATTGCGGCGCTCGGGGTGCTTATCGATGCTGTGCTGTTCGTCGCCTGGATTACCGGGAATTCGAGCGATTCATTGCTCGGAATTGCGGGACTTGCGCAGGCACTGATTGTGATTGGCGCTGGTGGAATTGCAGCGATTCTTGCCGCCGAACTTACCCGCGAGGAGCTCTGGGCCTAGCTCCTCCTGATCGAGGCGCCCGTGTGGTTTCGCCGATGAAGGGGCGCATCGGCGAAACCCCGGGCAACCCCTATTTCCCCATCCCTTATTCGCATATCGGGGCACATGTAGGCGACGGAATGACGCACTATTTCGATACCGCAGTTCTCTCGTACCCGGCGCATTTCGTGCCCGGGAAGCGAGCGGCGTTTGGGGCCTGCACCACCATCATGAGTTCGAGCGCAGGAGGACCGGGACGGTGCTCCTGAGACGCACCACTGCCCGGGAGCTCGATGGCCGCAGCCTCGTGGAGTCGGGCGCCAGGGTGATGATTCTCGGGGCCTATGGCATGGGGAACGTCGGCGATGAGGCGATCCTCGGGGGCCTGCTCGAACGTGCACCAGCCCGGGAACGGCTCGTCGTGGTCTCGGGCGCTCCGGCCGAAACGGAAGCACTCCACGGCGTGCGGGCGGTCGGTCCATCCGGGGCGCTGCCAGCGCTGCGCGAGGTAGATGCGCTGCTCATCGGCGGCGGAGGGCTCTTCAGCCGCCACATGGGCCGTCCGGGCCGGATGATCCCGTTATTCGGTCTCTCGGCGCTCGCCATGGGGAAGGCCGTGTCGATCGAGGGGGTGAGCGTCGATCGTTCGCTCCCGCCGATTGCGAAACCGTTCCTCATTCAGCTGGCCCGCCGAGCGGTGCGGGTGGCGGTTCGTGACCAGCATTCGGCACGCATCCTCCGGGCGTGGGGAGTCCAGGCCGTGGTCGAACCGGACCTCTCGGCGCACCTCCGGGCCCCGGGCCACGAGGAGTCGATTGGCACGCTCGTCAGCATGGGGCTGGACCCGGCGCGGCCGGTCGTTGGCCTCTGCCTGACCGCCGTCGAACCGAGCCTCGACCCCGTACTCGACGCAATCCCGGCGGTCATCGAACGGCTGCCGGGTGTGCAGTTCTGCTTCGTGCCAATGAGCCGGCACCGAAGCGTGGGGCGGCACAACGACGTGCTGCTGGCCCGCCGAATCAAGCAGCGGGCACCGGAGCTGCGCATCCTAACCGGGCTCCACCACCCTCGAGATGTGCTCGGGTTGTTCTCGCATTTTTCCGCGGCGGTGTGCATGCGATACCACAGCATGCTGTTCGCGCAGCGGATGGGCGTTCCCGTGATTGGCATTCCTTATGCACAAAAGTGCGAATCGTGGATGCGGGAACAGAAGCTGATGCGTGTTGAACTGACGGAGGATGCGCTCACCAGGGCGATTCGCGAGTGCATCGCATCGGGAGCGCCATCCTGTGGCTGCAAGTTGCAGCCCCTGGGAAAGCTACCGTGATGAACACGCCGCTCTTCCGGTGGTTGCGATGGGGCCTGGCCGCAGTAGTGCTTGTTGTGCTGCTGCTAACCCTCGATATCGATTCGATGGGCAGCCACCTGAGGAGCGTGCAGTGGTGGATAGCGGCCCCGGCCATCCTGGCATTGACATTGCTGCATATCGTCGCGGCGCTTACGTGGCGTCACCTTGCGCGGATGCTGGGTGACATGGAGATGAGCCGAGGGTTCGCCGTCCGGGCGTTTTACATCAGCCATGCGCTCGGTTCGATCACGCCGGGGAACCTTGGCGGCGATGCGTACCGGGTACATGCGCTGAACGGCCGGGGCACGGGCTGGCAGCAGGCAGCGGTCCCCATCGTGGCGCAACGACTCACAAGTTATGTCTCGCTTGCGCTGCTGGGAGTGATTGCGACACTGGTCATTCCAGTGTCGTTCGCGTTCCGGGCGATGCTGCTCCTGATCCCGGCGGCGGCGCTGTTGGTGGTGGCGGCCACGTGGGCATTCGTGCGGTTTCGAAAGAACAGCGCGCTGCTGGGGTCGTTCGCGCCCGGCGCGGCGGAAACGAGCACGTTCTGGCGGGCGTTCATGACGGGCTCCGCGCTCGGGCTGGCGTTCCACGGGCTGGCCGTGTTGGCAGGGTTCGTGCTGCTGACATCGGTGACGCGGGACCCCGAAGTGGTCGCGGCACTGGCAGCGATTTCGATTGCCCGCGTGGCGAGTGTCCTGCCGATCACCCCGAGCGGCATCGGGGTGCAGGAGGCGGGTCTCGCGTTGCTACTGCCGCTGGCCGGGGTCGAAGCCGAGGCAGCGGTCACCTTCGCGGCGCTCAGCAGGTTGGCCTTCGTTCTTACGAGCATCGCGGGCGTGACATTGCTCCTGTTCCGAGACCGTTCGCAGCCAGCGAAGACCCCGGCGGGCGAAGGCCTGCACTACCACCGGCCGAAGGAGATGCACGGCTCCGGGCGGTAGCACC
>CAZWBW010000030.1:3708-27715 GCA_964632355.1 uncultured Anaerolineaceae bacterium
ACCCGCGGCGGCGGCACACCCGGGTGCCTCCGCTTCACCCCTGGAGGGACCCACGAGGAGAGGCACGAGTTAGCGGATGTACGACAGCAAATCGTTGGAGAGCAAGGAGACTTCGCCGCCGGCAGAGCGCCCGGCCGAACGTTCGCGCGCCCGGGCGCTTACCCGGACGCTGCTCACGCTCCACCCGGAGGCGGTGGACCTTGCGACCCTTGGCGCCGCGCTGGTGGTGGTGTGGGCGCTGGCGGGGGCGCCGATGAGCGGCGACTTCGGGCAATGGTTGATGGTGTCACGGTTCTACGCGGGCGAGAGCATCCCGGATTACCGGGAGCCGCTTGCGGTCGCGCCGCTGGTACCGGCGTTCCTCGGGTTCCTGAAGACCGTGCTCAACGACCCCATCGGCGCGCTCGAAATCCTTCGGATGCTGCTCGCGTTTGGGCTCGCGGCCGGTCTCTATGCGGCCGGGCGTGCGTTCTTCCAGGCACGGCTCGCGGGGCTGTTCGCGGTGGTGCTGGGGTTCGGCGCAACACCCCATGTGCTCGAACTGTACGCGTTCGGCGGGCTGCTCCAGCTCGCCGCGCTGATCTTCCTGCTCCTGACGCTGGCCTGCTTCGCGGCGGCCTCGGGAGATGTGGCACTCCAGTGGCGGTGGTGGTTCGCGGGCGGATTCACGCTGGCGCTGGGGATGATGTCGCACACGGGATCCGTTGTGGTGCTCCTGCCATCCGCGGGGCTCGTGGCGCTCGCGGTGTTGCTGTTCACGACGCCGAAGGTGCAGCCGAAGCAGTGGATCCGGTTTCTCGCGCCGGCCGCAGCCCCGCCACTGGGGGCACTGGTGTACTGGCTCATCGTGCTCGTGCCGCTGAACCGCGGCTATGCCGACAACCCGGCGACGGGCGCATACCGGGGGGCAAACATCCTGCTCGATCGCTTCACCGGGAACCAGCTCTCGGTGGCCATCATCCTCGTGGGCGCGACGGTCACCGTGATCGGCGTTGGCTACGCGTTCGGGACCCGGAGGTCGAACGGGTTCGTGCTGGTAGCAGCCTGGTCGCTGGCCTCACTGGCCGTTGTCTTCGCGGCCGTGGCGAGCGGAACGCCGACCGACTACCCCCGGTTCACGGCACTTGTCCTGCTCCCGTTCGTGGTGGCGACGGCCGGGGCGGGGACGATTCTTATCCGGTGGATGACGGATTCGTTCGTGCGTGGTGGCGATACGCTCCGATTCAACATCGGTGGTGTCGCCATCGGCGGCGTCTTGCTGGTGAGCCTCCTGCTCCCGCAGATCGACTACTTCGAGCGTGAAGCGGCCGGCTACAGCCCTCAGGACCGGCACGGCATCGAAGTGATCTCCGGCTGGCTCGAGCACAACCTGCCTCGCGGGCAGTCGGTGCTGGCACTCACGCCGAGTCACGGGAAGTGGATCGAGGGCCTGACGGGGATTGAGACCGTGTTCTCGATTCCCACGCGGTTCAGTTTCCGCGAGAACGAACTCGCCCGTAGCGTGGTCGCGGACACGGTGATCCGTTCGCGCATGGCCATGACGAACGGGACGGTTTCGGCGAAGTACATCGAAAGCGCGCCCGCAGCGAACGGCGAAGTCCCGCGAGAGGTTGTCATTACCGCGAACCACGACGGTGAGTGGGCGGACCTTCTGCGGCTTCGCGACAGCGATACGTTCCTCTTGCTAATCGACGGGACCACCCTGCGGCACCGCGACCTCCAGGCAGTCTCCGTCGAGCGAATCGAAACCGAGGACGTGGTGCAGGTCACCACGGCGTGGACGAGCGCTCCCGGGACGCATCTCGTGAACTGGGTGCGGACGGTGTCGATCGCGAAAGACACGAACGTCGTGGATGTGGTCGACGAAGTGCAGTCGCCAACGCCGGTTCAGCAGATCATCGTCGGGTTCGGCCCGTTCAGTGGCGGCGAGCTGGGCCGAACGGATGTCGCCCCCGGCACGACGCTGTTCACGTTTCCGAGGCTGGGCGAGCGGCAGCCGCTGATGGAGGTGCGCCTGCCGGAGGGCGGAATGGTCACGACGATGGGATCGCGCTTCGCCGTCGTCGCCAGCGAGACGACGCGTCTGCACACGCAGTTCGCGGCGCAAACGGCAAGCCGGCCGATCCACGAGCTTGCGTTGCTCTACCCACCGGAGTTGCTCGCCGAATACAACGTTGGGGCGGTGCTGCTGGAAAAGGGGACCGCCTATCCGGAGCGGCTGAAGCGTATGGAAGCGCTAGGCTTCCGGCCGGAGATCGAGGCTGGGCAGTACGTGCTGCTGGTGCCGTGGACGTTCCACGGTGGCGAACCGGACACGCAATCGGCGCCCGCCACGCCCTAGTTCGCTTCGGGACCGGGGCGTGGCCGCCGGGGAGGGGGAAACCCGGCGGCCACAGGGAGGTGGGTAGCCTGCTGAGTCAGGCAGCGCGCGGCGGCGCTGCAGGAAGGTGAACCGGTTCGGATGCGAGCCCGCTGGTGCGGCGGTGTTCGATGCGGCGGGCGATGTGCCACGAGACGGCGATGACTGCTCCGCCGAGCGCCATGTCGAAGAAGAAGTGGTTGGCGCTGGCGACAATCGCCCACGTCATGAGCACCGACAATGCGACCGCGAAGGCGCGCAGGGCGCGGCTCGACGTGTTGATCCAGAGCGCTGCTGAGGCGAGCGCGATCCATCCGAAGTGGAAGCTGGGGATGGCCGCGTATTCGTTCAGGATGAACGACGGCTGCGCGTATTGGACGGCTGTTTCGGTGCCGAACACCGTGTCGATGAAGCCGAGGTCCTGCCCGTGGGCGGCCATCAGGCGAGGTGGTGCGGCGGGAACGGCGTAGTAAAACACGAGCCCGATGACCATCGACACGAACATCACGTCGCGCATAAAGAGAAAGTGGTGTCGGCCGCGGAACCAGAGCCAGACGCCCACAGCGGCCAGCACCGGGAAGTGCCCGTAGGCGTAGACGAAGTTCGCCGCCTCTTTGACGGCCTCGGAACGGAGCGACACTTCCTGGATCTCCGGCTCCCAGAAGAGGCCGATGGAGCGTTCGAAGTCGACGATAACGTTCGTGACCTGCATCGCGAAGTCGGCGCGGGTCGGCGCGAGGCCGCGCAAGAGGAAGTACACACCGAGCACGGCCAGCACGATCGCGAAGTCGCGTGCGAACGCTGGGAACCAGCCCGGACGAGTGGACAGGCGGGTCGGGGGTGATGGCCGGGCGGCAGACAGTTGCCGGACGGTCATGCGTTCCTCCTTTCCCGTACCGTAGAACCTCGCCCCGGTTGCATCCGTGAACTAGTGCACGCGCCTGCTTTGGGCGCCGACCAGTTTGGCCGAGCGAGCATGATGACGCCTCCGCCATTTGGCGGAGAGCGACTAACTCTGATGTGGAAAAGAAGGATCTTCGATACCTAGTAGCTTCGCGATTCGCCGATACGGTGAAGTTTGAGGAAGTTCGTGGTCCCGCGAGACTGCACGGGCGAACTCGCCACGACGACCACCTCGTCGCCTTCTTCGACGAACCGGTTTTCGACGAGGATTTCGTCGACAAGCTTGAGCATCGTACGCGTGGATTCGACCACCGGGACGCGAATCGGGACTGCGGAACGCGCGAGCGAGAGGCGCCGGTAGACGCGCTCGTCCGGGGTCATAGCGTAGACCGGCATGGGCGCGTGGATCTTGCTCATGAGGAACGCCGAATAGCCGCTGCGGGTGAAGCAGGCGATTCCTCGCATGTTCGGGTCAGATTCGACAATGTCGCGGGCCGCACGGGCAACGGCGTACGAGTGATCGTCTCCCTGGCTTTCGTGCGGCTCCCCGGGGTCGGCCACCATGACTTCTTCGGCCTTCCGGATGATGCGGTCCATCATGGCGACGGTTTCGACCGGGTAGCGGCCGATGGCGGTTTCGCCACTGAGCATCAGCGCGTCGGAGACGTCCCAGACGGCGTTGGCGACGTCGGAGGCTTCGGCGCGGGTCGGCCGGGGCGAGTCGATCATGGACTCCAGCATCTGCGTAGCGGTGATCACCGGGATCATGTGACGGGCGGCAGAGGCGATGATCTTGCGCTGGAGCACCGGGACATCTTCCGGCGGGAGTTCGACGCCGAGGTCGCCGCGGGCGACCATCGCGCCATCGGCTTCGGCCATGATGCTCTCGAGGTTCTCGACCCCCTGCCGCCGCTCGATCTTGGCGATGATCGGGATGTCGGCGCCGAGCTTATGGATGAGGTCGCGCGCCATGACGATGTCGTCGGCGTCGCGAACGAAGCTGACAGCGAAGAAGTCGACGTCGGCTTCGACACCGGCCTCGATGTAGCGGCGGTCGGCGTCAGTGATGGCGGGCATGGTGAGCCTCGAACGGGGGAATGCCACTCCTTTTCGTGACCGGAGTTCGCCCCCGACGATGACCCGGCACTCGAGCCCGCCGGGACTCACGCGGGTGACTTCGAGCTCGATGGCGCCGTCGTTCAGGAGCACCCGGTCGCCGGCGAGGACGTCTTCGCAGAGCCGCGGGTATTCGATCGGGATAACGCTCGCGGTGCCGGGTATGTCGTCGGGGGTCAGGGTCACGACGCTGCCGGGTTCGAGCACCACCGGCCGGTCGCCCTCCATCATCCCGGTGCGGAGCTTCGGCCCGGCGAGGTCCATCAGGACGCCGATGGGCCGCCCTTCCTGTTCGGCGACTTCCCGGACAAGCCGGACGGCTTCGAGGTGCGACTCGAGGGTGCCGTGGCTGGTGTTCAGTCGTGCGACGTCCATCCCGGCGCGAACCATCGCCGCAAGGGTTTCGCGGTGCAGCGACGCCGGGCCAAGCGTGCAGACGATCTTCGTGTGCCGAATCACGAGTGCGCCCTCCTCGGCCCGAGGTCGATGAACTCAACTTCGAGGCCGCCCGGGCGCGCGTGCAGCTTCGCAACCGAACGCCGGGTGTGGAAGCCGCGGCGCCCTGCGGCTCCGGGGTTGGCGAAAAGCCGGCCATCCTGGTCGTGGTAGGCGTGCTGACGATGACAGTGACCGAACACCAGGACGCGAGAGCCGTCGTCCGGCGCATCTGCCAGGCGGTGCACGACAGTGATGGCGCCTGCGGGTGAGTCGAGGGTCGCCACGGGCGGCAGGTCTGCGAGGGCGCCGGTGCGGTCGTTGTTGCCGCGGACGGCGGTCACCGGGGCAAGTTCGCGCAGCCGTTCGAGGACACCGTCGCCAACGTCGCCGGCATGGAGAATGTGGTCGCAGCCCGCGAGCGCCGCCAGGACGTCGTCGCCGAGGTAGCCGTGGGTATCGGCGATAAGCCCGAACTGCATAGCACCGAGTCTACCTGTCCGGGTTAACGGGTGCGCCCGTCCTGCATGGACGGGCCGGGGGGATGAAAGTCTTCCGCCACCCGGCGGCCCGGCGGCGCAACCCGAGTGGGGCGGAACCGGGCGTAGGGTGGGAGCGATGGAACACCTGGTTGTCGCGTCGGACTACGATGCAACGCTGGCCTGCACGGACGCGTACCGCCCGAAGCAGTGGAGGCGATTTACCGGCTGAAGGACACGGGCCGGCGATTCTTCCTGGTTACGGGACGGCTGCTCGAAGACCTCGAACGCGTGTTTCCCGAAGTGAAGGTGTGCGACTACGTGATCGCCGAAAACGGCGCGGTAGTATACGACCCGGCGCTGGAGGAAGTTCGTCCGCTGGCCGACCCGCCGCCGTCGCAGTTCGCGGAGCTCCTGGCCGAGCGCGGCGTCGACCCTCTCGAAGTCGGGCGGGTGATCGTAGCCACGCGCGAGGAGCACCAGGAGACGGTGTTGCATACGATCGCGGAGCTCGGGCTCGAACTGCAGATCATCTTCAATAAGGGCGCGGCCATGGTGCTCCCTTCCGGAGTGAACAAGGGGAGCGCACTACAGTTGCTCCTGGACGACCTGGGCATCGACCGCATGCAAGTAGCAGCGATAGGCGACGCCGAGAACGACCACTCCCTGTTCGAAGCGGCGGGGTACCCGGTGGCGGTGGCGAACGCGATCGACAGCCTGAAACGAAACGCGGCGATGGTGACCAGTGGCGCATGCAGCGAGGGGGTGCTCGAGCTCATCGACTTCGTGCTGAAGCAAAAGCCGCCGGTCTCGGCGTTCGGCCAGGCGACCGCGGAGGGCCACCCCGAATCCCGGCGGACCGTGGAGCGCGAGGCGAGGCGCACCCGGCGCTAGATACCGGCTTACGACATCGTTTCGATCGGGTGGTACCGTAGGGGCGGTACCGTCTACCGATGTCCAGCCAACCACAACCCCCACCTGTCGACGTGGAACCCGACGAGCGGCCGCAGCGCAGGCGCGAATATTCCGGCGCGCTGCAAACGCTGGGGCTTGCGGCGGTCATTGTCCTCGTGGTCGGGTTCGCGATCTGGTGGTTCGAACTCCGGGAAGACGGCGGCGCCGAGATTCGCACCGAGGGCTACGGGCTCGCCGAGCTGCCCGAGGAGCTGAACCCGACGGGCCGCGACCCATCGTCGGAGGTGGGACGCGCCGCGCCGAACTTCTTATTGAAAGGCTACCCCGGCGGCGAGGTGTCGCTGACCGACTACCGGGGCCAGTGGGTGCTGGTCAACTTCTGGGCGTCGTGGTGCCCACCGTGCCGCCAGGAGACGCCCCTGCTGCAGTCGTTCGCGACCGAACACGACGGACAGCTCGTCGTTATCGGGGTGAACCAACAGGAGCCGGCCGACGTCGCAGGGGAGTTCGTCGAAAGATACGAAGTGACGTACCCGATCGCGCTAGACCTGACGGGCGAGGTATCGGTGGCCTACCGGGTAAGCCGGGGCGGGCTGCCGGCGTCGCTGCTCATCGACCCCGACGGCGTGATTCGCGAGATCCACCCCGGCCAGGTTCGCAGACAAGACCTGGAGAAGCTGGCAGCGGAGTACCTGCAGTAATGGCAACGCGCGCGGGAACGGCGGTAGCGGACCTGCGTCCGGGTGGGCTCGACCCGCTGCGGTGGGTTTGGGGCCTGCTGACCAACGTGAAGTTCGCGCTCCTGCTGGTGGGGCTTGCCGGCGTGGCCGGGTTCGCGGGCGTGGCAATCCCGCAGGTGCCGGCGCCAATGCGCGACAACCCGGTAGCGCGCGCCGCGTGGGTCGAACTGCAGAAAGAGAAATTCGGGCCGTTCACCCGCCCAATGGACCGGCTCGAACTGTTCGACATCTTCCACGCGTGGTGGTTCTACGCGTTGTGGCTGCTGATCATCCTCGCGGTCACGGTCTGCACGGTAAGCCGCATCCGGCCGACAGTCCGCGGCGTGCGGAAAGCCCCGAAGCTCGTTACCGACCGGTACTTCGAGCGGGCCCGCCACAGGGCGGACTTTTCGCACCCGGGCGGCGCGGAAGCCATCGAGGAGGCGCTCCGGAAGCGGCGGTATACCGTCGAGCGGGTCCGGGAAGCCGACGGCGTGACGTACCTGTTCGCCGAGCGGTACCAGTGGGCCGCCTACGGGACGTTCCTGACGCACCTTGCGCTGTTGATGATCCTGCTGGGCGGGCTGCTGACACGATTCGCCGGGTTCGACCGAACGATGGTGATCGCCGAAACCACACCGCCCGCGCCCGTGTTCGAAACCCCGGGGCCGGGCCAGATGTTCATTCGGATCGTCGACTCGCACGAAGGAAGGGACGAGGCCGGCAACATCATCGACTACCACAGCAAGATCGAGGTCTCGAAGGGTGGCGAGACGGTCACCTGTACGACAACGGTGAACGACCCGTGCCGCGCATTCGGGTACACGGTGCACCAGGCGGCGTTCTTCAACGACCTGGCACGCCTGCAAATCGTCGGGCCCGATGGGCTGCTCGCGTGGGAGGGCGTGCTCGACTTCGAGAACGAAATCACCGTGGTACCGCACCTGGTGTTCGAAAACCGCGACGGCGTGCGGGCGTGGGATGCGCCGCTACCGCAGATGGGCACCGAACCCGGCGCCTCGCCCGGTCGGGAGGACGACGTTGCACTGGGCGTACTCACGACGCTGCCTCGGGAGGGGGCGCCGGAGGAGGAACGGGCCGACTACGCGCTGAGCTGGCGGGTGGTCGACGGCCAGTTCCGGCTGGTGATCGCGGGTCTGGGCGTGCAACCCCGCGAACTGCGCCCGGGTGACCGCATCGAGGTGCCGAACGGCATCATCGAGTTCGTCGGACCGGCAACCATCCCGGCGATCGAGATCGGCGACATGCCCGGGTCACCCGATGGGCGAGCGGTAGTGCAGATGCCCGTCGACACATCGGGCGAGCCCTACCTGTACGTGACGGGCATCGACGACACGAACGTGCAACTCAACACGGACCAGCCGTACACGAACGCGGCGGGGTACACGTACACCTACGAGGGACAGGTCGAGGCGTCGGGCATCAGCGTGAAGCGCGACCCGGGCGACACGTTCATCTGGCTGGCGGTGGCGATGGCGATGGTGGGGCTATCGATTACGTTCTACGTCCCGCGGCGGCGGCTCTGGGTAAAGGTGACGCCGGGTCGAACCTACCTGGCGGGCGTCGCCGAACGTACGACGCGGTTTGGGCGTGAATTGCGGCGGATGGGGGCCGAAATCGGCTCGCGCGATGCGCTCCTTCCGGAGGATGCCGAGCCCTGAGGTCAATGCCGGGCGCGGAGCGAACGTGCGAGCAGAAAACCGAACCTGTATGCTCCGCACAAAATCCAACCCCGCCGTGTGGAGGCCAGAGTGCGCTACAGTTTCACGCCCGAAGTCGAGGCATTTCGCAACGAAGTCCGCGAGTTTCTGAAGCAGGAATTCCCCGAGGGCCCAATGGCCGGCCATCGCGACGACACCGAGAGCCGCGAGGACGCCTACAACTACACCATGGGCTTCCAGAAGAAGCTGGCCGAGCGGAAGTGGCTCGCCATGGCATGGCCGAAGGAGTACGGCGGCGGTGGTGCGGACCACATGCGGCAGCTCGTCTACAACGAGGAGATGGCCTATTGGGGCGCACCGTCGATGAACATGGGCATCGCCTGGGTGGGCCCCAGCCTGATGCTCTATGGCACCGAGGAACAGAAGAAGCAGTTCATCCCGCGCATCGCGAACGCGGAGGACTGGTGGTGCACGCTCTATAGCGAGCCGGAGGCCGGGAGCGACCTCGCCGCGCTGCAGACCCGCGCCGTTCGCGACGGCGACGACTACATCATCAACGGGCAGAAGATCTGGACGTCCGGCGGCCACCTGGCCGACTGGGGCTGGCTGGCTGCCCGCACCGACCCGGATGCCCCGAAGCACAAGGGCATCACGATGTTCGTGGTGAACATGAAGTCGCCGGGCATCACCGTGCGGCCGCTGGTGAACATGGCCGACCAGCACAACTTCAACGAAGTGTTCTTCGAAGATGTGCGCGTCCCGGCCACGCAGGTTGTGGGCGAAGTGAACCGCGGTTGGTACCACATGGCGGTGGCGCTCGACTTCGAGCGGAGCGGCATCCAGGCGTTCGCGGGCGGCCGCCGCAACGTGGAGGCGATGGTGAAGCTCGCGAAGGAGCACCCGGAGTTGGTTCGCCAGCGCGAGACCATCCGCCACGAACTGGCGGAGCGCGCCGTGGAAGTGAACGTCGGCACGTTCCTTGCGTACCGGGTAGCGACGATGCAGGCGAAGGGGCTCGTGCCGAACCACGAGGCGAGCGCCAGCAAGCTGTTCGGGAGCGAGATGAGCCAGCGCATCGCGAACACGGGCATGCACCTGCTGGGGCTCTTCGGCGAGCTTCGCCACGGCTCGAAGCACGAGATTGTCGACCAGGCGACGCCGTATCTCGCCGCCGTTTCTGCGACGATCGCGGCCGGCACGAGCGAGATCCAGCGCGGGATCATCGCGACGCGCGGCCTGGGGCTGCCGAGGGGATAGTAGCTGTTAGCTGTTGTCTCTTGGCGCAGAGTGTTCGAGGCCGGTACCGGGTTCAGTTCCCGGGCCGGCCTTCTTGGCAATTGGCTGTTAGCTGTTAGCTATTAGCAGGAGCGTTCGGGGCTGGCGGCGGCGCTTGAGTTCCCGGCGTAGCCCGTTCGCGGGCGACACCAAAAGCTAAGAGCCAATAGCCAATCGCCCGGCGCGGCCGGGTGGCCGCTTCTGCTAGGCTCTTCATATGACAAGCGCACCAACGACCGAGCGTCCTCCCTGGCTAAAGGTCCGGTTCCCGACGGGTGGGAACTACCAGCGCATCCAGGAACTGATGCGCGACCAGACGCTGCACACGGTCTGTGAGGAAGCGCGGTGCCCGAACATCGGCGATTGCTGGAGCCGCGGCACAGCGACCTTCATGATCCTCGGGGACACGTGTACACGGTCGTGCGGCTTTTGCGCAGTGAAGACGGGGCGGCCCGCGACACTCGATACGGGCGAACCTGCAAGGGTCGCGCTCGCAATCCAGCGGATGGGGCTGAAGCACGCGGTCATCACGTCGGTGAACCGCGACGAGCTCCCGGACGGCGGATCGGGCATCTTCGCGGAGACGATTCGCTGGTCACGGCGGCTGAGCCCGGAAACAACGATCGAGGTGCTGATCCCGGACTTCAAGGGCGACTGGGAGGCGCTTGCGACCGTCTGCGCCGCGGAACCGGAGATCCTGAACCACAACGTCGAGACCGTGCCGCGGCTCTACCGGCGGGTTCGCCCCCAGGCGGTGTATGAACGTTCGCTGGAACTGCTTCGGCGGGCGAAGGAACTCGATCCCGGCACGCTCACGAAGAGCGGCCTCATGGTAGGGCTGGGGGAAACGCGCGAAGAACTGCTCGAAGTGTTCCGTGACCTGGCCGCAAACGGGGTCGACATCCTGACGGTGGGGCAGTACCTGCGCCCGACGCCGAAGCATTTGCCCATCGAGCGGTACTGGCACCCCGACGAGTTCGCCGAGCTGAAGGAGCGCGCCCTCGCGATGGGGTTCAAGCACGTGGAATCGGGGCCGCTGGTGCGCAGTTCGTACCACGCGGAGGAGCAGGCCGGGCATGCGGAGGGCGGCGCGAAGCCGCGGCTTCGGCACCAGCCAGACCCGGCGGACATCATCCCGATCGTGCCGATCGACGAACGCTTGGGGTAAGTGCCGATAGCGGCTAGCGAGAAAGCGGCATACGTTTTTGGCGTGCAGGCCGGGGAAGAGCGAGACACCCTTACGGAAGAGTACCTACGGCAGGAAGCGCTGGGTGCATTCGCGCACGAGGTGCGGACGCCCCTAACTGCGATCCGGATGGTGCTCGAACTGGGCGGAACCAACAACGGGCAACTCGTGCTCGACGAGGAGCTCGCCACGATGCTGCGAAACTCGGTCGATCAGCTGCAGCAACTCGCCGACGACCTGCAGGAGACGTCGCGGCTGGAACGCGGCAAAGCACGGCTCGCAGCCGGGCCGTGCCGGCTGAGTGCCGCAATCGAAATGGCCCGCGCCGAACTCGGCGAACGCGTGGTACTCGACGGCCATGTGCCCGAGATCACCGCCCCGTGGGACGAGAAACGGCTCGCCGGGGCGATCCGGGCGATGGCCGAGGCCGCTGGACGCACCGGCGACGGCACCGGGCGGGTGACCCTCGGGGTGTCCGAGGCCGAGAAGCGTGTTCGGATTTCCATCTCGAGCGGCGAGCCGGGGCAGGACGCGAAACCGCTCGCTTCGGATGTCGGGTTCGGGTTCTTCGCGGCACGGCAGGTAGTGCTGGCCATGGGCGGCGACGTCGAGTTCGAGCGCGGCGAACGGTACTTCCAGGTGCGGCTGACCCTGCCGCTGGAGCGCTAGCCGACCGGCAGGCGAACGTCTTCGCTGCGCCAGAGGTACCAGCAGGCGACGGTCGCCCAGGGGCGCCACGGTTCGCCGATTGCGCGGACCTGGTCGGGTTTCGGCATCGCCTCGAGGCCGTAGTGCCGCACGATGGCGCGATTGATACCGATGTCGTTCACCGGGAGCACGTCGGCGCGGCGGAGGTGGAACATCAGGAACATCTCCGCGGTCCAGCGGCCGATTCCGCGCACCCGGGTGAGCCGCTCGATCACCTGCTCGTCGGGGAGCGTGGCGAAGGCTTCGGTGCCGAGTTCGCCGCTGACGAAGTGCTCGGCGAGGCTCCGAAGCGCGGCCGTCTTCTGGCGGGAGAGACCGGCCGAACGCATCTGCTCGTCGGTAAGCGCGAGCACGGCCGCTGGTTCCGGGAAGGGTTCCTTGAGCGGCGACCAGTCGGGGTCGCTGCGGCGCAACAGAGCCAGTTCGCCGGCGCCACCTTCGAACAGCGCGACGAAACGGGCGTAGATCGTCCCGGCCGCCTTGCCGCTGAGCTGCTGGAAAATGATGGCCCGGGCGAGCGAGCGAAACGGGTCGTCACCGTCAGGTCGCATCGCGAAGGGGCCGACTTCGTGAATGATGCGCGAGATGACCGGGTCTGCCCTGTGGAGGTGGGCGACGGCAGCGGGCGCGTCGATGGTTCGAACCAGTTCGCTCATGCCTGGGCGAAAGGGTAGCGGTCCTGCGGAGCGCTGTCTGTACCGGACGGCACGGGGTGGGACAATCGCGACAAACGAGAAAGTGCGTACTCCCTTATACGGCTGCCTTTCCCTGTGTTATAGTTCGCGCGGTCATGCCGGGTTGACGCTCTATTTCGAGTACCCGCCGTGAAGGAGGAAAGATGGACCCGAATGTCGTTCTGAA
Organism: uncultured Anaerolineaceae bacterium; assembly: GCA_964632355.1. GTDB lineage: Bacteria > Chloroflexota > Dehalococcoidia > Tepidiformales > Tepidiformaceae > JALOAP01. Next base: position 16,347 of record CAZWBW010000030.1, read on the forward strand.
TCGGGTCGCGCGGTTAGCGCGGCTAGATACGACAGTCTTCGAAGAAGTACGTGACGATCCGAATGAAACGATTCCCTCGGTGATTATCGCAGCGATCAGTGCGCTGCTTGCCGGGCTTGGGGCCTTCCTCTGGTGGCAGATCGTCTCGTCGGATGTTGACCTGGACAGCCTCTTCCTGAACACCGTCATTCTCGGGACGATCTTCCTGTTCCTGATGTACTATGCTGCGTCGCTCGTTATTTATGTCGTGATGGCGCAACTGTACCGGGTGCAGGCGGACATCATGTCGCTGTTGCGGGTCATGGGGTATGCGTCGATTCCGCTCGCCGCATCGATCCTGATGCTGGTGCCGATCATCTGGCCGGTGTTCGCGGTTCTGCCGATTGCTGCACTGCTCGTGATGATGATTTACGCGGTGCAGTCGGTGACGGGGGCGGATTCGGACGAGGTGGTGGTGGCGTCGCTGATTGGGCTCGCCGTCCTGGTGCTGGTGTGCGGGCTCATCGCGAACACGGTCGATCTGCCGGATGCGCCGATGGGCGCCGGGATCTTCGGGATCCTGCTCGACTTCAACTAAACCGCCTCAGGCAAGCGTAGAATCGGAGCCCTGGCCCGTTGCCGGGGCTCCTGCACTTTCGTTGGCACCCGCTTTCGCCCTTGCTACGATCGAACGGGCTGCACGGACTTCGAAAGGGACCTCATTGACCTCTCAGAATGGCGTTGACCGCGAACGAATTCGCGACGCGGTGATCGAACTCCTCAAGGCAATCGGCGAAGACCCGGAACGGGAAGGATTGCGCGACACGCCGCGCCGCATCGCGGACATGTACGCCGAGATCTTCAGCGGGATGACGGTCGACCCGCGAGAGCACCTGACGGTGGGGTTCGAAGTGCCCCACGACGAACTGGTCATCCTGCGAAACATCCCGTTCTATTCGATGTGCGAGCACCATTTCCTGCCGTTCCACGGCGAAGCACACGTCGGGTATGTGCCGCGCGGCAGGGTCGTGGGCATCAGCAAGATCGCCCGGGTGGTCGAGTCGTTCGCCCGGCGGCCCCAGATCCAGGAGCAGCTCACGAGCCAGATCGCCGAGGCGATCATGGATGCGCTCGACCCGGACGGCGTGGCCGTGGTTATCGAAGCGGAACACCTCTGTATGACCATGCGCGGGGTCCAGAAGCCGGGCAGCCGCATGGTGACGAGCGCAATGCGCGGGCGGTTTAGCGAATCGCCGGTGACGCGCTCGGAATTCCTTTCTCTGGTGCAGGGATCGAGAGGATGACGACAGGAGAGGCGCCTGCAGCCCGGGTCCCGGGCCAGGAACGGCCCAGGATCCTGCTGCTCCATGGCTTCTTCTCATGCGCCGCCGCGTGGGACCGGCTGCGCGCGTGCCTTCAGAACGACGCGGACACGATTGCACCGCCCCAGCTCGGGTATGGCGGCGCGCATGGGTGCGGCAGCTACACGCTCGACTCTCTGGTGGAGTACCTGGCACCCATCGTCGAGCGAGAAAAACCGACGCATGTCATCGGGCATTCGATGGGAAGCATCGTGGCGCTGGCGCTTGCCCGCGAATTCCCGCAGCAGTTCGAGCGCGTGGGTGTTGTCGGGTTACCCGTGTTCTACGACCGGCAAGACGGAACATCGATCCTTCGCCAGCGCGGGCTCGTGTACCGCCTGTTCCTCCAGGACGATGACCGGGCACACGTCGCATGTGTTGCGATGAACCGGGTGCGGAACGCCTGGGCGCCGTTCACGAAGCTGGTGCTACCGCGGCAGCCCCGGGAGGCGGTAGTCGGGGCGTTCGATCATTGCCGCTCGAGCCACAAGGGCGGGCTCAGCCACATCGTCTTCTCGGGACAGGTCGAATCGCTCGCGGAGCAGGTGAAGACGCCGGTCGTCGCGCTCCACGGCGCGCGTGACCGGACAGCACCGCCAGACCGGGCGGAAGCGCTCGCGCGGCGCGTGGGCTGGGAGTTCGTCCTCGCCCCGGACCAGGGCCACCAGAACGTCGTCGAACGGCCCGTCTCCGTGGCGCGCTGGGTCCGCGAACGCGTGCTGGCGCGCGGCGACGAGACCGGAGTCACCGGCGCGGGCCGGGAACAGGCGCAGTGGCCAGGGCAGCCGGCCCTTCGGTAGAGTGACCGTGATGTCTCGCCTTGTTGTGGCAGCCGATTTCGGCGGTACGAACCTTCGCGCGGCGCTGGTCAACGAAGCCGGCGGAGTGGTCGAACGCATCGACCGCCCGACGCCTGCGGAAGCGAGTTCGGAAGCGATCCTGGCGGAGATCGTGCAGCTGTTCCGGGACGTGGTGGCGAAGGCGCCGACGCGGCCAGTGGCAGCTGCGCTGGGCGTGCCGGGGCTTATCGATGCGGACGAGGGGACGGTTCTGCTGGCGCCGAACGTGGCGGGCTTCCGAAACCTCGTACTGACGCGCCCCATCGAGGAAGCGATCGGCGTTCCTACGTTCATCGAGAACGACGCGAGCTCGGCGGCGCTCGGTGAGTTCCGCTTTGGCGCGGGGCGCGGCACACGGCACCTGCTCCATGCGACGCTGGGCACGGGCATCGGCGGCGGGATTGTGATCAACGGGCGGCTCTACCGTGGCGCGAAGGGCCTCGCAGGCGAGATCGGACACATCATCATCGACCCGGCGGGCCCACGGTGTAACTGCGGTTCACGCGGCTGCCTCGAAGCGATGGTCAGCGGCGTCGCGTTCGCCGAGCGGGCGCGGCGGCTGCTCGCGAGCGGCACTTCCCCGCTGCTCCAGGAGATGGTGGGGTCGCGAGACCCAACCGCGGCGGACCTGCAGGCCGCCGCGGAGGCGGGCGACAAGGTCTGCGAAGCCGAGATTCGCCACGGCGGGCACCTGCTCGGGCTTGGCATCGGCAGCCTCGTGAACGTGCTCAACCCCGACGCGGTCACGCTGAGCGGCGGTCTGCTCAACATGGGCGAGATGCTGCTCGGCCCGATGAAGGAATCGATGAAGTCGATCGCCTATGGGTCTGCGTCGGAGACGATCGTGCGGCTCAGCAGCCTCGGCGACGAAGCGGGGCTGCTCGGTGCTGCCGCGGTCGCGTTCGAACGGGCGGAGAGCTAGGACAGACGCCGCCATTCGCGGACCGAGGGGACACCGGCGAGGCTCTCGGCCGCCCAGGCGCTCTTTACGATTGCCCGCTCGACCGCGCGAACCGTCATGAGGCCGACGGTGAGCGCATCGTCGGCGCGGGGCGGGACCTGGGCCATCGAAACGGCGAACACGATGTCCCCATCGCCGAGCGTGTGCGCGGGCACGATGGTTCGTGCGATACCGTCGTGGCCCTGGTAGGCGATACGCTGGAGCTGACCGTGCTCGAGCGTGGCGTTGGTGGCGACGACGACCAGCGTTGTGTTCTCGAACAGGGCGTCCATCTGCGCCTTGCGGTCGTGCATGGCCTGGGGCAGGGGGACCATCGCGCCGGGTTCGTCGCCGCGCGGGCCGGCAATCATCTCGCCGGTGTCGGGCTCGAACACAGCACCGACCGGGTTCGAGACAGCGAGCGCACCGACGATGAGCCCGCGTGGCCCCACGACACTGGCGGTACCGACGCCACCCTTGAGCTGGCGCTCCTTCCCGAGCAACTTTGCGATAGTGGCGCCGGTTCCTGCGCCAACCGTGCCCTGCGCGACGGCGCCGCCCTTCGCACGCTTCGCGGCAGTGTAGCCGTCGGCCTCGGTGGGGTGGGCGTTCCGGCCGATACCGAGGTCGAAGAGCACCGCGGCGGGCACGATCGGGACCTTCGCGGCGACAGTCTCGAAGCCAACCTCACGCTCGGCGAGCCACTCCATGACGCCCTGCGCGGCTCCCAGCCCGAAGGCGCTGCCGCCCGTGAGCAGGATGGCGTGGGCCTTCCGCACGACGTTCGGGCCAGCGAGGACGTCGGTTTCGCGCGTGCCGGGAGCGCCACCACGGGCGTCGACGGCCGCAAGCGCGCTCTCTTCGCAAAGGACCACCGTGCAACCGGTCGCCGCGCGGCGGTTCGTCCAGTGGCCTACGCGAATGCCGGGGACGTCGGTGATGGCGTCACGCGGTCCGGTTTCCCATTGCAGCATTCCCATCAGTCACGCCGCCCGGCGCCACGCCGCGCCCCGAGGTACGAGAGGAGGAATCCCCGGGCGATGCCGCAGAGGTCGGCGGTGAGATCGGCGAGGTTTGCCGCTTCGCCTTCGGAGACGCTGAAGCTCGAGGCGTAGACCTCGCCCTGGCTGTCGACGCCGACGAAGAGGCACTCGTCCGGGACGCGCTGACCGATACCGGGGATGAGCAACATCGGATTGCCGGAAGCGGACGCAGCGACGAGCCCGGTGAGGTCGGCGAGGCCGGGTTGCGCGCGGAGGTTCTGGGCGTGCTCAAGGGCATCCTCACCGAGACTGAGTTCGCGCAGCATCTGCTCCGGCGTGAAGGTCGCAGCCTGGTGGACGAACGTCTTCCATTCTTCGACGCCCGGCAGCGGCTGCAGAAGCGACCGGGCAATGCTATAGGTCCGGTCGGCGAGCGCTGCGTGGACGGCGACGAGGCGCCGGCAGGCCTCCGCGAGCTCCTGGCCCATGAGGCCTGCGAGGATCGCGCGGTCGCCGGCTTCGGCGAAGACGAGACGGGAGAGCGCCGCGTCGGCGGCCATCTGGGGTTTGCGAACGGCGGAGCGTGCGTAGGCTTCAACGAATTCGAGTTCGCTGAGCCCGCCCGGGAAGGTCGAAGGCGTCATGGGCAGATTCTACGCTGGCCAGAGCGCGGCCCGGATCGCGGCGGCAACGGGCGAGTTGCCAGCCGGCTCGCGAAGGGCGGCCTCGATCCGGTTCGCACTGAGCTTGAGCGCTTCGATGGCGGCGTCGTCCCCGAGCATTTCAACCAGGCGCCGCGGGAGCAGCAGCAGTTCGTGCAGCCCCCACCAGATCGTCGCGAGATCGACCTGATCGATGGCGGTAGCGGTGTCAAGCTGGCGCGTTCGGGCATACCTCCCGGCGAGTTCGCGCCGCTGGTCTGCGTCGGCGCCGGAGGTGGCGAGGAAGGCGGCAACATCGAACAGCTGGTGCCCATAACCCGCCTCGGTAAAGTCGACCAGCCGCGGGCCGTTGGGCGTGAACAGGACGTTCTCGGCGGTGGCGTGCCCGTGCGTGAACCCGAACGGCCCGGCGAGAAGCTGTTCGCGCGCCTGCGCCAGGGGTTCGCGGGCGGGTTCTCGTTCGTGTGCGGCGAACCCGAGCCGATGCAACGGGAACTCCTCGGCGGACAGCAGGCCGGTGGGCTGCAGCTCCCAGCGGAGCCCTTCGCGGAGTTCGAGCGCGTGGAGCGCGGCAATGGCATCGACCGCGGAGGCGAGGGCGTCCGCGTCCATCTTCACGTTGAGCGCGGTTAGGCCGTCGTCCCACTGCTCGACCGCGGCGTCGCCGGCGATGGCGAGCAGGCGTGGAGCGAACGGGTAGCCGCGGTTCGTAAGCGCCTCCATGACGGCGAGATGGTTCGCGGCGCGTTCGCCGTCGGGGTCGCGCCGGGCGACGACGACCAGCTCGGGTTGGCCAGGCGGGCAGAGCGTGAGACGCACGGGAGCGTACGGGTGTTCGCCGAGGCGTTCGCTGGTGGCCGTGGTGTCGGCGGGCAGCCGGAGGGCCTGGATCACGAGCTGTTCGTCAACGGGCATGAGCCTGTCTCCTACGCGAGGGGCGCTGGCAGCGGGGGCAGAAGTGGGTGCCGCGCCCGCCCACGACGGTCTTCTGGATGATGGTTCCGCAGGTGTAACACGGCTTCCCGTCGCGGCGGAACACCTGCACGTACATGTGCTGTTGGCCCTGGTTCCCCTGGCCGTCGACGTAGTCACGGAAACTGGCGCCGCGGTACTCGATGCCGCGTTCGAGCACGTCCCGAACGGCCTGGTGGAGGCGCTTCACGGCGGCGGAAGAGAGTTCGCCAGCGGGAGTATCGGGCCGAATGCGGGCCTGGAACAGCGCTTCGTCAACGTAGATGTTGCCCAGCCCGGCCATGCGCCGCTGATCGAGAAGCACCGCCTTGACCGGTGCGGTGCGGCCAGCGAGTGCGGCGCGGAATGTCCTCAGATCGAAGTTCTCGTCGATGGGCTCGGGGCCGAGCTTCGCGAGGAGATCATCGAGCCGATCGTAGATGCGCCACGTGCCGAACTTGCGAAGGTCGCTCCAGCGCAGGTCGCAGCCGTTATCGAGCATGAGGCGAGCGCGCTGGTACTGCTCGGGAGGCGCGTTGTGGGGCCGCCAGACCAGGCGGCCGGTCATCCGCAGGTGCGCGACGAACCAGCGGCCGTCGTCGAGTTCGAACAGGAGGTACTTCCCGCGACGGCCAAGCGACCTGATCGTGCGCCCAACCAGGTTCGATTCGAGCACATCGAACGTGGTCCCGGCGAGCAAGGGCAAGGTCGCGGGGTCCACTTCGACGCCGGTGATGGTGCGGCCGGTGACGAGCGGCTCGAGGTCGCGCCGGATAGTTTCGACTTCGGGAAGTTCGGGCACAGAGTAAGGGTACAGGCGGCCCGGCGGAGGCTCACGAATCCGGCCGGGCGCGGGCTCCTTCGAGGAACAAGTTCAACACGCTGTCGACCATCGCGTCGGCGGTGATCTGCTCGCGCCACGGACCGAATCGCCAGACGACGGTGGCGCCAAGGAGCAGGCTGGCGGGGAGGGCGGGCTCGAGGTCCTTGCGAAGCACACCGGCGTCGACGCCGCGCTGGAGAATGGCACGGAGGGTCCGCTCCGCGGCCGTCTTGCTGCCGCGTTCGATGATCGTTTCCTGGAGCATTCCGCCGAACCCGGGCTCCAGCAGCCAGCCGTCGCGTTCGAGGGCAGTCAGCAGCACCGTGAGATACCGGCGGAGGGCTTCGATGGGGGGTTCGATCGCCTCGGTCTCTTCGAGGGCGGCGTCGAGATCGGCGGCGGCATCGTTGATGACCGCGTGGAGCAGGTCGTCTTTGTTGCTGAAGTGGCGGTAGACGGTGCCGACACCGACGCCGGCGCGTTCGGCGATGTCTTTGACTTCGGCGGCAGGCCCAAGTTCCGCGAATGCGTCGCGGGCGGCAGCGATGAGGCGCTGGCGATTAGCGATGGCGTCGGAGCGCCTGGGCTGGTGGATGGCGATGGGTTCCTGGCCCATGGGTTCCCCTTAACGCGGCATTCACGCAGGTGGGCTTGCGAGAAGCGGAATTCCGATTCATCTTAGCAGTAGTCCATTTAGCGAAGGTAACCCGCTACATGTCTCGCCTGATTTCCTGGATTACGGAGTATAGCTACCGGAAAGCGTGGCTCGTCATGGTGGCCGTCGTGATGGTCGTGGCGTTCGGTGGCTACACCGTGACGAAGGTCCGCCAGGAACTGATCCCCGACATCGAACTCCCGATCCTCACCGTCGTGGTGCAGGTGCCCGATACGCAGGCGACCGACCTCACGCAGTCGGTCACGATGCCGCTGGAGAGCCAGCTCGGCCAACTCGATGGCGTGGAGCGGCTCAATTCGACGACAGTCGCCGGCCTGGCCGTGGTGACGGTGGAGTACGACTTCGGCGCCAACCTCGACAGCGCCGAGGATGACGTCCGGCGGGCCCTCGACCAGACGCCGCTCCCGCCGACCGCCCAGACAACAGTGCTCAAGTTCGACCCGACGCTTCTGCCGATCGTCGAGTTCAGCCTGCAGGGCGAACTCAGCCAGTCGGAGCTGCTGGAACTCGCACAGGCGGAGGTGCTGCCGTTCATCCAGTCGCTCGAGGGTGTGGCGTCGGTCGAGGTCGTGGGTGGCGCCACGCGTGAAGTGGTCGTCGCACTCGACGCTGCGGCGCTGGTCGAGCGGGGAGTGACCTACGAGCAGGTGACGGCTGCGCTCCAGGCGAACAACGTGCTGGTCCCCTCGGGTGCGCTCCAGTCGGAGGACCTGATTCAGCCGATCGAAACGGTTGCTGTGCTGCGGAACCTGGACGACATCCGCGCCATCACGGTGCAGGGCGCGAACGGCGAGGCGGTGCGGCTTGGCGACATCGCGTCGGTCGAAGAGGTGCAGGCGGCCTCGACCGGTGTGTCCCGAACGAACGGCCAGCCAGCGGTTGGCATCCGTGTAACCAAGGAGAAGACCGCGAACACGGTCGAGACATCGCACCGGGTGCTCGATCGGCTGGACGAGATCGAGGAGCGGCTGCCCGAGGGTGCTGCGTTCACGGTCGCGTTCGACCAGGCCGAGTTCATCGAAGAGTCGATTAGCGGCGTCGTCGAGGAGGGGATTATCGGCGGCGTGCTGGCGATCATCATCGTCTTCATCTTCCTGTCGAACTGGCGCACGACGCTGGTGACGGCGGTCTCGATTCCGCTATCGATCCTGGTGGCCGTGATTCTGCTCGACCAGATGGGGCACTCGCTCAACATCATGACGCTGGGCGGGCTGACCATCGCGATCGGCCGCGTGATCGACGACTCGATCGTGGTTCTCGAAAACGTGTACCGGCACATGGCCGAGGGCCAGCCGAGCTTCGCGGCTATCGTGAACGGCGCGCGGGAAGTGACCATCGCGATCGTGGGCGCCACTGCGACGACGTGTGCGGTGTTCCTCCCGCTCGGACTGGTGGGCGGGCTCATCGGCCAGCTCTTCCTGTCGTTCTCGCTGGCGGTGGCATTCGCGCTGATTGCGTCGCTGGTGGTGGCGGTGACGGTCATCCCCGCGCTGGCGAAGCTCACTATCGCCGGGAGGGTGAAGGCGCACCCCGAGAAGAAAGCGACGGACACGCGGCTTGCCCGGGCCTACGCGCCCATCCTCCGTTGGTCGCTGAAGAACCGCTGGAAGACGCTAGGGATCGCGGGTGCGGCGTTCGTCGCGAGCCTCGCGCTCCTGCCGCTCCTGCCTGTCGTGTTCCTGCCGCCCGCGGGCGAAAACATGGTCACGGTCACCGTGAACGCGCGGCCCGGCCAGACACAGGAGGCGGTGCTCGAGCAGGCGATCGCGGTCGAGGAACTGCTGCAGGACTACGACCTGGTGTCGATGCAGACAGTCATCACCGGCGCGAGTTCGGACATTGGCGCCATCGGCAACATCCTGATGGGCCAGGGCGCGAACAGCGCGACGATCCGGGCGGAGTTCGGTTCGGGGGACCGGCAGGACATCGCGAACGAGCTGCGCGAGCGCATCGCGGCCGAACTGCCGGGCAGCGAGAACATCTCCGTCACGGCGAGCGGCGGCGGTTTCGACATGGGCTCGGGCATTGCGTTCACGGTGAGCGCCGAGAACGAGCAGGTGGCCCAGCACATTCCCCAGGTGGCGCAACAGGTCGCGGAGGCGGTTGCCTCGGTGAAGCACACCGCGAACGTGAGCTCCGACGTTGGCGCCACCATCCCGACGCTGCAGGTGGTTGTCGACCCGGCACGGGCCGCTGCCGCAGGCGTTTCGCCGACGCAGGTCGCCGAACGCCTCGGGAGCCTGGCTTCGAACGCGACGGTTACGACTGTGGACTTCGGCCGCGGGCCTCAGCGGCTCCGCGTGGTCGTCGGCGGTGTCAGCCTGACCGATCGCGAATCGCTGGCGGCATTCGAGGTGGCGCCCGGCGTGGCCATCCGCGACGTGGCCGACATCGTCGAGGTGGACCGGCAGGTTAGCATCACGCGTGTCGACGGGCGCCCGGCGGCGACCATCACCGCGGACATTACCGACATCGACAGCGCGGCCGTTTCCGCCGACGCACTGGCCGCCGTGAACAAGATCGAGCTGCCAGAGGGAATCGAGGTCGAGCAGGGCGGTATCGCGGCCGACATCGAGGAAGGCTTCTCGAGCCTGTTCTTCGCGATCATCGCGTCGGTGGTGCTGGTCTACGTCATCATGGTGATGCTGTTCCAGAGCTGGCTGGATCCATTCGTCATCCTGTTCAGCCTGCCGCTGGCCATCATCGGCGCGATTGTGGCGCTGGTGATCACGGGTTCGCCGCTCAGCGTGAGCGCGCTCATCGGCGTGCTGATGCTGGTGGGCATCGTGGTGACGAACGCCATCGTGATGCTCGAATTCGTCATCATGCTTCGCGACGAGCGCGGCTACTCCACGTACGAGGCGCTGATGGAGGGCGCGCAGACGCGGCTTCGCCCCATCCTGATGACGGCGATCGCGGCGATGCTGGCGCTGATCCCGCTGTCGCTCGGTCTCACCGAAGGTGCGCTCATCGCGGCCGACCTCGGGCGTGTCGTTATCGGCGGGCTGTTCTCGTCGACGCTGCTGACGCTGGTGGTTGTCCCGGTGGTGTACAGCCTGGTGGACGACCTGAAGCACAAGCTGGCCCGGTCGCCGCAGGCAGAACGTGCCGCGATCGCCCGCCAGGAACCGGCACAGGGCTAAGGGAGGTCGGAATGGCTGACACGGCATTTCGCGCGAAGCAACTCGTGGCAGTGCTGAGCCACCCGGAGGAGATCGCGACGGTCTATCCCTGGTCGATCTCGCTGGCCCGGCAGTGGGACCTCCCGCTCACGCTCCTCCACGTCATCGACCCGGTGAGTTCGCGCGAACTCACAGAGAACGCGGAGGTGATGGCGAGCGACATGCTGGCTTTGCTGGCGGAGGCCCCCGCCGCGGAAGGCGTCGATGTGACCACGGCGGTGGAGTCCGGCATGCCGCAGGCGGAGATACCGGCCTTCGCTACCCGGGCACGCGGCTCGGTGTTCGTGATGGCGGGCGGGGACCACGGCACGTTCGCGCGAACGCTCCTGCGCCGCGGCAGCGAGAACGTGATCCATCACCTCGATGCACCGCTGGTGTTCCTGCCGCCGAAGGCCGGACCGGCGCGACCGATCGAGCGCGCGATCGCGGGCGTCGACGGTTCGGGGATTGCGGCACACGCGCTCGAAGTAGCGCGGAACTTGCTGGGGGCCACCCCCATCGTGCAGGTACAGGTGCTGGAGCCGGGTTCTGTGCAGGCGGACGAGTACCGGTCGATGGCGCCGACGTTCACGGGCGAGCTCGTGCGGATGCGGGGCCGCGCGAACGTGGCGCTGCTGGCAGCGGCGCGAGCCCGAGACGCCCAGCTCATTGCCGTGGGGCGCCGCGGTCACACCGGGCTGTTCGGGCAGCACCTCGGCGGGACCGCGGAGTGGCTCAGCCGGAACGCCGACCGTCCGGTGCTCATCGTGCCGCCGCGGAAATAGCGGAAGACATCACCCCCGCGACGGGGCGAGCCACACCGGTTCGCCCCGTTTTCTTTCGGGATCCGCCCGGGACCGTGCTTCTTGACTATTGGACTCGACATTGTATTGTTCGAACGACCACACTTTTCGAACAGCACCTTAATGGAGGCGTGGGGTGACCCTTTTCCTCATCGAGTACGACACGACGCGGCCCGAGGCGGCGGATGCGC
>CAZWBW010000031.1:0-27646 GCA_964632355.1 uncultured Anaerolineaceae bacterium
GTACGCGTTCGGCCGTAGGGCTCACATACGGTCGCGGTACTGGTTGGGGTGGCAGGAAGGACTGCCGATAGCCGATAGCCGATAGCCGATGGCCCGCTTCGTTGACGGTTATGGCGACCGCTTCCTACACTAGGAGACTGTCCCCGATGCTTGTCCCAGGACGCTGAGCGGGCGTTAGCAACCCGGGCTTCAACTTGGAGTTTTGTCGTATGGAAGCGATTGTGCGCGCCGACGGGCGCCAAATGCGCCTCGTCGAGGGGCAGGAAATCGAGGTGAGCCGCATCGCGGGCGAACCGGGCGATGTCATCGACTTCGGTGAAGTGATGATGGTGCTCGATGGCGCCGATGTCACCGTCGGCACGCCGGTCGTGGAGGGCGCATCGGTCAAGGCGCGCATTACCCAGCACGGCCGCCGCCCGAAGCTGCGGTTCATGAAGTACAAGAGCAAGGTCCGCTACCGGCGGACGCTCGGCCATCGCCAGCCGGTTACGCGGCTCGTGGTCGAGTCGATTTCGAAGGGGTAAGGCGAGATGGCGCATAAGAAGGGCGTTTCCAGCTCGAAGAACGGCCGCGACTCGCATTCGAAGCGGCTGGGCGTGAAGCACTTCGATGGCGAACTCGTGAAGCCGGGCTCGATCATCATTCGGCAGCGCGGCACGCGCTTCCATCCCGGCAACAACGTCGGACTTGGCCGGGACTACACCATCTACTCGCTCATCGACGGGCAGGTGAAGTTCGAGCCCTACGCCAAGGGCCGCCGCAAGAAGGTCAGCGTCTACGCAACCGCGGAGGCGTAGGAAAGGAGCACACGGGTGAAGGCGAACATCCACCCGAAGTACGACGAGGCGATTATCGTCTGCACGTGTGGGAACGAGATTCGAACTCGGTCCACCAAGGAGCGGATGCACCTCGACGTTTGCAGCAACTGCCACCCGTTCTTCACGGGCGAACAGCGCATCGTGGACACGGCGGGTCGCGTCGAACGGTTTAACCGCCGTTACGGACGCAAATAACCGCTTCCGGTAGAGTAAGAGGGGCGCAAACCTGCGCCCCTTTTTTCGTATCCCATGAGAAGCGACGAAGTCCCCCAGGCGCATAGTCTCTACTACGGCGGCCAGGCCGTCCTCGAAGGCGTGATGATTCGCGGGCCGGAGCACATGGCCGTCGCCGTGCGCCACCCGAAGGGGCACATCGTGAAGCACGCCGAACGGCTCGGCGGGCTCTATACCGGCCGCGCCCGGCGGATGCCGCTGGTCCGCGGCGTGGTCGTGCTCTGGGAGACGATGAGCCTCGGCATGCGTGCCCTTTCGTTCTCGTCGCGCATCGCCTTCGAAGAAGAGGAGGACGACGACGGCCAGCCGGCCGAGTTCCCGCAGAGCGTGTTCTGGGGAACGATGGCGCTCGCGCTGGTGTTCGTGGTAGCGCTGTTCTTCGCAGCTCCCATCCTGCTCGCGAACCTGCTCGAACTGATTGACGCGCACCGCATCGTCATCGTCGCAGTCGAAGGCGTCATCAGGCTCGGGCTGTTCATCGGGTACATCTGGCTCATCGGGCGAATCAGCGAGATCCACCGTGTGTTCCAGTACCACGGCGCCGAGCACATGACGATCCACGCGTACGAAGCGGGCCAGTCACTCAACGTCGACAGCGTGCGCCGGTTCCCCAAGGAGCACACCCGCTGCGGCACGAGCTTCCTGCTCGTGGTCGTGATCGTCGCGCTCATCACGTTCTTCATCTTCGACGCGCTGGTCGACGAAGGGCTCCTCGTGCGAACGGCCTCGCGCATCGTGCTGATGCCCGTCGTCGCATCGATCAGCTACGAAATCCTGCGGTTCGGTGCGAAGTTCGGGAACAACCCGCTCGTTCGGCTGATGTTCGCGCCGAACATCGCGCTGCAGGCGCTGACCACCAAGGTGCCCGACGACAGCCAGATCGAAGTCGCCATCGCGTCATTCGAAGCCGTCCTCGCCCAGACCCGCGGCGTCCCCGCCGAGGAAATCGCCCCGGAAGCCGAAGCGCTGGAAGACGCGCCGCCGTTGCAGTGAGCCGATCGGCCTTCGGGTATCGGCCTCCGGCTGTTGGGTACTCTCCGGAACGGTAGGTGCGGATACCCGGCGCGCTGGTAGCTGCCGAGCGGCCTGGCGCTCCCTAACGGTCGCGGTCTGGTGCGGCTATGCCGATAGCCAACAGCCGACAGCCGGCCGCCCTAGTGGTCGAACGCAGAGTAGTCGTCGACCGCCATGAAAGCCCAGGGCAGGAACTGTTCGGCGGGAACGGTGGCGACGACTTCGCCGCGGGTGTGCGTATCGCCCTCGCTGTAGGCGCCGGCTTCGACTTCGAGCACCGGCAGGTCGATGAGCGGGTCGTGGCCCGATTCGCGGAAGACGATGGCCGCGGTCCCGCGGGCCAGCCGGCGAATCGTCCCGGTGTGCGTCACGCGCACGAGCTGGGGGTCGAACGCGAGGCCGTGGCCGTCGGGCGCCGGCAGGTGCTTGAAGTAGTAGTGATGTGTCGTGGAACTCCGCTCGGTTTCGGCAGGCTCGGAGTCGAGCGACACATCGAGTTCGAGGTAGGTGATGCCGTGCCGGGTGACCCGGCCCCGCACGTGCTTGCCGCGCCGTTCGACGTCGATTTCCGCGAGCTTCTTCGGTTCGGCGTACAGGTCGCGCCCGAAGATGATGGCGGTGTCGGTGCTCATCGGCATCATCAGGCAGAAGAAGCCCGGTTCGTCCTGGAACGTGCAGGCGAGGTTCACCGATGCGCCGAAGAACGGCCCGACGCAGTTCGACCGTCCGATTTCGTAGACAGCGACGGAAACCCGCGCCGTTTCGGCCGGCTTGAGCGGCGGCGGCAGCAATTCGGCCAGCACCTCCGGGTCGGTGAGGAAGGTCGCCGAGACGGTTCGGCTATCGAGGAACGCCGGGGCCGCCTGCGCCGCTTCGATTCGCTTGATCTGGTCGGGCGTTTTCACAAACCGGGTTCGCATGGTGGCCTCCGTGCGCGTGCTCACCCGATTCTACGGCTGCGGCGAACACCCCGGGGGCGTTTGCCGTTCATTTCCCGCGGCGTGGGAGCGGCAGCACCTTCGAAACACACTGCAGCAGGCGGTACTCGAGCGTCCCGTGGCGCTCCTTGTACCGGGCGTGCATCAGCCGGTACGAATCCTGGATGGGCCGGGTGTCGCCCTGCAGGTCGTGGATGAGCGACGGCTGCCCGGTGCTGTAGACCAGGATCTCCGTATCGACGAAGGCGTGACCGAAGCGGCGCATCGCGCGCGCGAAGAACTCGACGTCTTCGTACACGGGAAGCGCAGGGTCGTATCCGCCGAGTTTGAGCGCCGCCGCCCGCGAGATGACGCAGGCGGAGTTAATGATCACGGTTCCGCGGAACATGATGATGCCGGTGGTGAGCCAGCTCGACCGCCGGTAGCGGCGTGCGGTTCGCGCGGCCCACGTGAACCATTCGTTGTACTCACGGACCGTCTTGGCATCGGGGCCCACGCACCGAACGCGGCCGAAAGCGACGTGCGCGCCGCGGCGCTCCATCTCTCGCACGGCCTGTTCGAGACCGGCCGGGTTCACGCAATCGTCGTCGTCGAGGAAGTAGAGGTATCGGCCGCGCACGAGCTCGATGCCGCGGTTGCGAACCAGCGCCGGGCGCCCGCCGGAAACCGGCGACATGGCGTGGTAGGCGACGCGTGGGTCCCCGAGGCCCGCCACCACCTCCTTTGCGCTCCGTTCCGGGTCGTCGTCGATAACGGCAACCTCGAGGTCGAGGCCGGTGGCGAGCACGCTTTCGAGCGCGGCGCGAAGCTGCCGGGGGCGGCGGTACGCCGGGATGATGACCGAAAGGAGCGGCGATTCCGTCCGCTTCGCCGGCGAATCAGCGAGGCGAAGCTCTCCGGTTGTCATCGAAACGGCTCCCAGTCCTTCCAAAACGGCCGAATCAGCCCGCGCGGATGGCGGAGATAGCGAGCAGCGAACACCAGCCCGGGCAGCGGGTCGCGCCAGTCGTGCGCGACATCCACAGAACCGCGGGCGAGGATGTCGCGGTAGCGCGCGAGCAACTCCCTGCGCGGACCGCCGCGCGCGAGCGCGACACTCTGCCCGACGAAGAGGAGAAAGCCATTGCGCCATCGCTTCCCGGGTTTGGGATAGGGCCGTGGGGCCACGGGCCGGCCCGTCATCGCTGCGTACCAGAGCACCGGCAGGTCGTTCCCGGCCGCGATGTCGAGCGACATCTGCCCGAACCCGCGCGGGTTCAGGTCGAGCGCATACAGCGCTCCCGTGGCCGGGTCTCGCAGGATCTCGATCTCGAAGATGCCGGTGCCCAGGACCTCCCGAACGATCTTCAGGGCAGCATCGAGAAACGGCGGGGGTTCGATGACCTCGAATTCGAGGCCAACGCCGAGCGGCCCGGGCCACTGCCGGCCCTTCTTCGCGGCCAGCAGTGCGAGCGGCTGGCCCGACGCATCGAGCACCCCGCTGATGCTGACGAACTCGGCGCCCGGCGGCGCACAGAACGCCTGTACGAGCGGCAACTCGAGCCCCGGGAAGCGCTCGAACACCGGGCGCTCGGCCGGTCCGTACTCGTGCGGAACGAACGCTTCCCGGACTTCCGCTGCGTTGAGCGCGAGCGCGCCACGGTAATGGCCGTTCCCGACATGGGACTTTGGCTTGAGCGCCACCGGGTAGCCAAACGCCTCTGCGGCGGCCACCGCTTCGTCGGCGGTGCGGGGCGCGACGCCCGCCGGAGCGGGGATGGGCAGGCCTTCCAGTGCGCTGGCGAAACGATCCTTGAACAGCGTGGTGACCAGCTGCTCGCCGCGTGGCAGCGCCTGGCTGAACTCGGGCGCGAACCACTGGCGCGCCATCGCGATGTGGTAGCAGAGCTGGTCACTCGTGGGAGCGACCAGCTGGATGCGGCCACTGCGGACCTCGTCGCATAGCCAGGGCTCGAACTCCGCGATGTTGTCCATTGGCGGGCAGGGCTTCACCTCGGCGCGCCAGCGCGACAGCCTCGCCGGCGGCCAGCGCGACGGGGAGTAGAACTGCATCGGGATGCCGGCCCGGCCCAGCGAACGGATGAACGCCAGCGCCGGCGGCGTTTCGAGGTCAAAGATGGCTACGGCCGGTTGGGAACCCATGGCGTCTCTCCGCACCCGTCAGAGCGTCACGGCCTGTGCAGCCACGTCGCGGGCGGCGAGGTCTTCGAACCGCTCAGCGCGACGAAGGAGCGTCACCGCCCCGCCGTCGATGGCGACAATGGGCGGGCGTGGAAACGAGAACGAGGTCGAAAACGGGACGAAGTACGCGCCGGTGTCCATGAACGCGAGGACGTCGCCGCGCTGGAGCTCGGGGAACTCCCACGCGTTGCACACGACATCGCCCGGCGTGCAGATGGGGCCAGCAATCCGGTAGGTGCGCCGTGGAGCGCCCCCTCGGGGCTGCCCGGCATAGAAAACCTGGTGGTATTCGGAGCGCATCGGCTCGGCAACGTTGATACCGGCGTCGACGATTGCGTACGCAGGCGTGGTGTCGTGGCGAACGTCGAGCACGCGAGTGAGCAGCAGTTGCGTGTTGCCCGTGAGCGCCCGGCCGGGTTCGAAACAGACCTGCCGCCGCAGGCCCGAGTTCCCGAACGCCTCGCGGACCAGCCGGTCGACCGTGCGCACGGCCGCCCGTGGCGAGAGACGCATCGCCGGGTCGGGCGGACGGAGGTCGGTGCCGAATGCGCGGTTCAGCCGGTACTCACGCGAAGGAATGGGTGCCGACGAAGGGCAGGGAAGGCTCCCGCCGAAATTGAGGACGGTCAACTCGATACCCGGTTCGGCCTCCAGGTCGCGGACGAAGCCGAGCACCGCCGCGGCGAACCCTTCGAGCTCGGCCACGGTGGTGATGGTGTTCCCCCGGTGGGCGTGGATGCCCACGACTTCGAGCGACGGCTGGCCCAGCGCGTGCCGGTACGCCTCGACCGCGGCGCCACCGGCGATCGTGAACCCGAACTGCCCCGCCCATGCGTCATCGGTGGCGACGCGGATGCCGACGCGCGCGCGCCGCCCGAGCCGCGCAGCCAGCCGTGCCACGCGCTCGATTTCCCCGTGCGAATTCAGGTTCACAAGTATGTCGTTTTCGATGGCCGTGACGAGCGAGGCATCGGACTTGGCCGGGCCGTTGTAGACGATGTCGGCGGGCGACACCCCGAGCCGCAGCGCGAGCCAGAGTTCGTATTCGGAGATGACTTCGGCGCCGATGCCAGCGCGGTGGAGTTCGGCAAGGACGCCCGGCACCGGGTTCGTCTTGTACGAGTAGTAGATACGCCAGGCCACGGCATCGTCGCTCGGGGCCGAAAGGAAGGCCGCGGCGTTCTCGCGCAGGGAACGGGGCAGCACCACGTGCAACGGCGAGCCGTACACCTCGACGAGTTCGGACAGGCGAACGCCTTCGTATTCGAGTGCGCCGCCAGCACCCCGGGCGAGCCCCCAGAGTTCGGGAGGAAGGTCCTCGCGGTGCGGCGCGAACCTGGCCGCTAGCGGACGCAGGGATTCACGGGCGAGGGCTCGCAGACCAGCAGCCACCGTCATGAGGCGGAGTGTTGCCGGGAAATGTTGAGCGCAGGTTACTGCGGGGTCTCCCCCTGCCGTGCAGTCCACGCCTTTTGTGCCGGCGAACCAGGGGCGGCGCTCTTTGTCCCGGCTACAACGTTTCCTTCACATACACAGGGTGTCATTTGTCGGCGTTGAGGTTCTCACATGATGGCCGTGAGCTGTTGGCGGCGGCGTTCCGATGCCGATCCGGAGGCCTTTCGGAAAGCAGTGGCGGAAGTCTGTGCCTGCCGTTCCTCGCACGCCGAGGTGCGACGGTGCCGCGCCTACTGGAAGAACGACGACACCGTCGTGATCGAGGTCGAGGCCGAGTCCTGCTACCTCACCGCGCCCCCAACCATCGACGTGGCGCGCCTCGTCTACAACCTGGTGTCGCTCGGCGAGCCTACCGGCACGTTCCGCTGGTGACATCGGTCGCCGGTCGCCGGACCAGATCCAGGAGGTACCGATGACCACGCGCGTTCTGGGTATCAACAACTATTCGCACGACTCCTCGGTCGCCGTGATCGAAGACGGCCGCGTGGTGTTCGCTGTCGCAGAAGAGCGGCTGTCGCGGATCCGCAAGGACCGGTCGTTCCCGAAGCTATCGATCGCGGCCGCGCTGGCCGACCGCGGTGTCACCCTCCAGGACCTGGACGCCGTCGCCTTCGGCTGGAACAAGCCTCCAGCGACACAGATCCACACCCTCCTCACGAGCCTCCGGGGGCAGGTCCCACGGAGCGCCTCGTTCATCGGCCACAGCCTGTTCGGCATTCCGCGCGAGATGCACAACGGCATCGGGCGCAAGTCGCTTGAGTACTACTTCGGCCCAGCGAACCCGGTGTACATCGACCACCACGAAGCGCACGCGTGGAGCGCCTACGCGCTTTCCGGCTTCGACGAATCGACGGTGGTGGTGATGGACGGCCGCGGCGCACGGCAGGCGACCACCGTGTACCACGCGGAGGGCCAGGCACTCCGCCGCATCAAGCAGATCAACTACCCGAACTCGCTCGGCTCGTTCTACGAAGCGTTCACCGACCTGCTTGGGTTCGAACGTCACAGCGACGAGTGGAAGGTGATGGGCCTCGCGGCCTACGGCGAACCCGTGGTCGATCTCTCGAACGTGATCAAGATTGGCCGCGACGGCTATCGCATCAACGCGCCGCTGCTGATCGGCCGAAGCTGGGGCGACATCGCAGCGATGGAGCGGGAGTTCGGCCCCCGGCGGAACCCCGAACGACTCACGCAGGCCGACCGCGACCTCGCAGCCTCGGTACAGCACGCGCTCGAACAAGCGGTGTTCGCTGTGGTGCGCGGAGCAATCGCGGCCACGGGCTGCCGGAAGGTGTGCCTGGCGGGCGGCGTCGCCATGAACTCGAAGGCGAACGGCAGGCTGCTGGCCAGCGGTATGGTCGACGACCTGTTCGTCCAGCCGGCAGCAACGGACGACGGGACCGCCGTGGGTGCGGCACTCGCGGCGCACCGCAGCCTCGGGCTCGAGGTGCCGCGGTACCGCCAGACCGAGGCCTACTGGGGGCCGGGTTTCACGAAGGCCGAAATTGAAGCGGCGCTGCGCACATTCAAACTGCGGGCGTTCGAAGTGCCTGACATCGAACGGCAGGCGGCGCAACTGCTGGCCGATGGACACGTCATCGGGTGGTTCCAGGGACGGATGGAGTTTGGACCGCGGGCGCTGGGCAACCGCTCGATCCTGGCCGATGCGCGCCGTCCCGAGATGAAGGACCGGGTGAACGAAGCCGTGAAGTTCCGCGAGGGCTGGCGGCCGTTCGCACCGTCGTGCCTGGCCGAACACGCGGGCGAGTTCTTCGCCGGCTGCACCGACGCGCCCTACATGATTCTCTGCTTCGATGTACTACCCGATGCGGCTCCACGGATCCCGGCAGTCACGCATGCCGACGGTACGGCTCGCGTGCAGACGGTGACTCGCGACACGAATCCCCGGTACTGGGAGCTCATCCGCCAGTTCGCGGCGATCACCGGTGTGCCCGTGATCATGAACACGTCGTTCAACCTGCGGGGCGAACCGATTGTCTGCACGCCGAGAGATGCGGTCCGGACGTTCTATTCGTCAGGGCTCGACTTCCTGGTGCTCGGCGAACACATCATCGCCAAGGACCCAAACTGGCGGCCGAGCCTGGCGCCGGAGCTGGCGGCAGTCGGGTAGGGGCGCGGCCTACCGCCGGATGCGAACGATGGGGCCTTCGTTAAAGAGGCCATCGATGCGGATGCCGAGGCGCTCGTGCACGACGCGCGGGATCCCGATGTCGGCGAGGTAGAGCGCGCCAACGTTCGACTTCGCGGCAGAGACAACGAGGCCCTTCTTGGGCAGGTCGAGCATCAGGGTCGTGACGGCCTTGATGGCCGGCGTGCTGACATCGCCGGTAGTGGCGTTGACGCCGGTCGGGACGTCGATGGCGAGGATGGGCTTGCGGGAATCGAGTGCGAGTTGGGCAGCGGCGGACGCCATGCCGAGCGGCGGGCCCTGGAGCCCATAGCCGACGAGCGCATCGATCACGAGATCGGCTTCGGCGAGTTCGCGCTCCACGGCGTACTCGCTCGCGGCTTCGTTGTGGTCGAGGAGGCCGGAGCTGCGGAGGATTTGCACCTGGCGCCGGGCGATGAATGACATCTCGCCTTCGACTTCAGCGAGGACGGGCGTGACGATGAAGCCCCAGTTCGAGAGGTTCCGCGCGGCGCAGAGCCCCGCGCCGCCCTTGTTCCCGCCGCCGGCGAGAACAACGACCCGCTGGCCGCGGGCCTTCCCTCCGAGCATCGACAGCGCGAGGATCGCGGCGGCACGGCCCGCGTTTTCCATGATCTGAAGGATGTCGACGCCGAACTCCTCCTGTGCGACACCCTGGATCTCGCGCATCTGCGTCGCACTCACGAGCGGGACTTCAGACGCCTTGCGTTGGGGGAATCCCCCCGGGTCGGATTTCACCGGCATGGGGATGAACGGCCTCATTGTGTGCTCACGGAAGTCTACGTTGGGGGATGGGTTGGGTCACGACTCGGTCGATTCGTCTTCGTCGCTGTCCGGGTAGACGGCGGTCACTTTCGCGGAGATTCCTCCACGGGTGTTGAAGGCGCCTTCCACCATAGCCCATCGCGGAGAAATGGCCTCGACGATGTCGTCGAGCACCTGGTTCACCACATCCTCGTAGAAAATGCCGCGATTGCGGAACGTCTGAAGGTAGTACTTGAAACTCCGCAATTCGATGCAGCGCTTATCGGGAATGTAGGTGATGGTGAGCGTGCCAAAATCGGGCAGGCCCGTCATCGGGCAGACGCTCGTGAATTCGGGCGCCGTGAACTGGATTTCGTAATCGCGCCCCGGGTTCCGATTCTCGAAAGAGTCGATTGTGCCGTCGGTGCGGTAAATGTTCTCGGACATAGCTTCAGGTTGACTCATTGCCACCGAAAAGGCTATCGGCCCGCCGGTCCCGCCGGCATGCCGCCCCGCTTTCAAATCCTTGAAGGCGGCCTGATAATCGCACGCGATGGGAGCCGGCGCCGCCATCACGGTTCGAGGTCTCCGTAAGCGCTACGGCGAACGTACCGCGGTGGATGGCATCGACCTTACCGTACCCGCCGGGCAGGTGTTCGCGCTCCTCGGCCCCAATGGCGCCGGGAAGACCACCACTGTCGAGATTCTCGAAGGGTACCGCTCGCGCGACGCAGGCACCGTCGATGTGCTCGGCCACGACCCTGCACGCGGCGAAACCGAATTCAAGTCGCGCATCGGCATCGTCCTCCAGACCCCAAGCGTGCAGCCGTACCTCACCGTCGAAGAGACGATCGACCTCTACCGTGGTTACTACCCGAACCCGCTCCCGCTCGAGGACCTGCTGGAGCGCGCCGGGCTGGTGGAGCAGCGCAAGGTGCCCGTGCGCAGGCTCTCGGGTGGGCAACAACGCCGCCTCGATGTGGCGATCGGGCTTGCCGGTAACCCCGAGCTCCTTTTCCTTGACGAGCCGACCACCGGCTTCGATCCCGGGGCCCGCCGCCGCGCATGGCAGATGATTCTCGGCCTGAAGGAGCTGCGGAAGACGGTGCTGCTCACGACCCACTACCTGGATGAGGCCGAGGTACTGGCGGACCATGTGGCGATTATGTCGCGAGGTCGCATCATCGCCGAAGGTTCGCCGACCGAGCTCATCGAGCGGCACGCCCGGCCGACCATCGCCTTCGACGCGGTCCCCGGATTCGAGGAGGTGATCGCCGGGATCGATGGCGCACACGTGAGCAACGGGCGGGTGACCATCACGGCCGCCAAACCCACGCGCCTGCTGTTCGAACTCACCAGCCGTGCGCTCGAACGGGAGATCGAACTCGCGGGACTGTCGGTCTCGCGCCCCTCGCTCGAACAGGTGTACCTCGAACTCACAGGCCAGGATGCCGCGGAGGCAGGGGAATGAACGAACTGCGGCTCTTCGCGCGGCAGGTGCGCTACGAGAACCGGGCCTTCTGGCGGAACCCGGCCGCCGCGTTCTTCACGTTCGCCTTCCCGCTCATCTTCCTCGTGATCTTCAACCTCATCTTCGGCGGCGGCGACATCGACACGTCCGAGGGCACGATCAGCACCTCGACGTTCTATGTGCCGGCGATCGTCGCGTTCGCGGTGATTAACGCGAACTACTCCGGCCTCGCCACGAGCATCTCGTTCGCACGCGACGAAGGCCAGCTCAAGCGCATCCGCGGGACACCCCTGCCCGCCTGGATCTACCTGTCGGCACGGGCGGGGCACCTCACGCTCGTTGGGCTGCTGCTCGTCGTCATCGTGGTGGTGTTCGGCCGGGTGTTCTACGACGTGGAAGTGCCGGGCAAGGCGATGCCCGCGTTCGTCATCTCCGTGGCGGTGGGCGCGGCGGCGTTCGCGATGCTGGGGCTGGCCGCGTCGGGCTTCATTCCGAACGCGGAGGCGGCGCCGGCTGTCGTCAACGCGACCATCCTGCCGCTGCTGTTCATCTCCGACGTGTTCATCCCGCTCGAAGATGCGCCGGGGTGGCTCCACACCGTCGGCGACCTCTTTCCCGTGAAGCACTTCGCCGAGGCGTTGCACACGGCGTTCAGCCCGTTCGAAACCGGCGCGGGATTCGAGCTCCTGGACCTGCTCGTAGTGGCCGCGTGGGGTGTCGCGGGCGCTTTCGTCGCCGTCCGAACGTTCTCGTGGGAGCCACGAAAGTAGTACGCATACAGCGCGCCTGAACACAGGCACGGATGGTGATACACGCGTCTTTCACCGCACTACTAATCGAACGATTGCAATTCCGCCGTTAGATCGCGGCTTTCCGGTTGAGCGGGACCGAGAGACCACGCCTGTACCGTGGCAGCAGGAGGTACCGGTATGTACATCGGTGGTGGTTTGCTCGTTCTTATCCTGATCATCGTGCTGCTTGTCATTCTCCTGTGACGGGTACCAGGTGATGGGTGGGACGAATTACGAAGGAGTTCCCGGGCCCGGAGAGGACCCGGGGATTCCAGCCCAACCCGGGAGCCCATTTGGGCTGTTCGAACAACTGCTTGGCGGCGCGCGGGCACAGCTCGGCGACGTCAGGGTGGTTGGACTCGCGGGCGGCGGCGCTGTCCGTGTCACCATGGACGGTGAACAAAACGTCCTCTCGGTGAAGCTCGACCCCGAAGCCGTGCGCGGCGACCAGGTCGAGTGGCTCGAAGACATGATCGTGAGCGCCCTGGCCGACGGCGCCCGGCAGGCACAGGAAGCGAAGCTTCGCTCCGTTGCCGCGCTGGCCGAACGGCTCGGCCTGGGAGACATGTTCGAGGCAGACGAGGGCCCGCCCCCGGCATGAACACAATCGAGCGAATGTTCCTGGTTATGGCGGCGCTTTGCGTCGTCCTCGCGCTCAGCAGCGGTCTGCTGGTGTAGCAACGGGCAGGCTTTCGCTTTTCACCCGCTCAGTAGGCTAGGCTCCCCGCGTGACCCCTGCGCGGGCTGCCTCTCCTCTGCGCGAAGTGACGCTGTATTTCCTGCGGCTCGGCGCAATCGCGTTCGGCGGGCCGGCGGCGCACATCGCCATCATGCGCCGCGAACTGGTGCAGCAACGCGGCTGGATCAGCGACCAGGAATTCGTCGACATGCTCGGCGCGGCGAACCTCATCCCCGGCCCCAATTCGACCGAACTCACGATGCACATTGGCAGCCAGCGTGCGGGCTGGTGGGGCCTCTGGGCGGCCGGCGCAGCATTCCTGCTCCCCGCCGTCGCTATCGTGCTGGCGTTCGCGTGGGCCTACGTCGAGTACGGCGAAACGCCGGCGGCGGAAGGCCTGTTGCTCGGCGCGCAACCCGTTGTGCTGGCGATCATCCTCCAGGCCATCTGGGGGCTTCGGCGCGCGGCGGTGAAGAGCTGGACCACGGCGCTGGGTGCCGCACTCGCCATGGCGCTGGCCATCGCCGGCGTCTCCGAGGTGTTTACCATCCTCGGGATCGGCGTCCTCGTGGTGGTGCTCGAAACCGGGCTTCGCAGTCGACAGCGCCTTCGCGGCGCGGGCCGGCGCGTGCTCGCGATAGCGCCGCTACCGCTCCTGCCCGGGCTGTCGACGTCGGTTGCCGCGAACCCGCCCGGCTACAGCCTGCTCGAACTCTTCCTCATCTTTCTCAAGATCGGCGCGGTGCTGTATGGCAGCGGGTACGTGCTCGTTTCGTTCATGCAGACCGACCTCGTGACGAACCGCGGGTGGCTCACCGAACAGCAGCTCCTCGATGCGGTTGCGGTGGGGCAGTTCACGCCCGGGCCACTCTTCTCTACCGCGACGTTCGCCGGCTACACCATCGACGGGTTCCCCGGCGCGATGGCGGCGACCCTCGGCATCTTCCTCCCGTCGTTCGTGTTCGTCGCCGCCACCCACCCGCTCATCCCGCGGATGCGGAATTCGCGGTTCGCCGCCCCGTTTCTCGATGGCGTGAACGCCGCGGCAATAGCGCTGATGGCGGTCGTCACGTTCGAACTCGGGCGCGAAGTCCTCGACGCGTGGTTCGCGGCGCTGCTGTTCGCGACGGGCGCCGTGGTGCTCCTGCGCTTCAATCCAAACACGGCATGGATCGTGCTGGGCGGCGCTGCCGCAGGGCTCATCTACCAGGCGCTCACCTGACCCCGGGCGCGAACCGGTGCCGCCACGCCCGGCGGCCGGGCCGCTCGAGCCAGAGCTCGGCCACGGCGTCGTCGCCTTCGAGACGAACCACGAGGCCGAGCCGCTGTGCGCCATCGCCCGGGAGTACTTCGACCTCCGGCGCGAGCCAGTGCCCGTTTCGCGTTCGCACCTGCCAGCCACCCGCCGGCGCCGCGGTCCCCTCGACCTCGACCTCGGCGGCCCATGCGCCCGCATGCTGGTTCGCGGCCACGAGCCGCACCCCGGGGTGGCGCTCACGGAGCCGCCGGAGCGCAGCGCCCCCGGAGGTGAGCGCGATGCCCACGGCGGCGCCACCCGCAACGAGCAGCACCATGAGCCAGGGCGGGGCGTGCGCGAACGCGTCGGCGGCGTGCAGAAACGGCGCCATGCCCCATTCTCCCACCGCTATCCCACCGGCTGGCGGTTCTCGCCATCACAGGTCTATCGCAGGAGCGCAACGACTCCGTTAACTCTTCGCACAGCAGTACGACACGGAACGAAGCCGTGGCGGCCGACGATGGATCGATAGCCAAATCCGGAGGAAGTCATGAGCCTCGATCCAAGCTCGCTCGACGCACGGCAGCAGGAACACGCACTCGAGGAGGAGCAGCAAACCGGCGCAACGCCGATCGATACCGAAGCCGAAATGGCGACGAACGCGGCCGCCTTTACGCTCTCGCCGGGAGACCAGGTGTTCAGCAGCGACGGCCAGGAGATCGGGAGCATCGGCAGCGTGAAGGGCGGGTACTTCCACCTCGAGCAGCCGAGCGGCGACCGCTTCTGGCTGAGCCGCGTGTATGTGACCAGCGCTCGCGACGGCCGCGTCGACCTCACGCTCACCGCGGAGGGCGTTTCGGAACACCGCCTGCAGAAGCCCGGGCTCGAAACCATCGACCGGGGCCTCGCCGGGACGGGCGACCGGGTGACGACGAGCATCGAGGCGCTGCAGATGCGCGAGCGCATCGAGCAGGAGTTGCTCGCGCAGCGCGGCACGATGGATACGGACGTCCGCAACCAGTAGAGGTTGGGCACCGCGGCACTGTGCCAGCCCGGGCGCGTCCTTCGCGCCGGCGGTGCGGCGCGTCGATCTGGCGGCCGAACCTGCTTCACAGCGTGGCGTGGGGCGCATACAATCCGCGAACTTTCTCCAGGAGCTCGCCCCATGAGTGCGATTGCTGATGCGCTCGCTCGCGTTCCGCTGTTCGAACGGCTCAACGGCAAACAACTCGACCGGATTGCGAAGTTCGCCCGGGAACGTCACCTGGCCCCGGGCGACGTGGTGTTTCGCGAAGGCGAAGAAGGCGTGGGCTTCTACCTGATTACGAAGGGCAAGGTCGAGGCATCGCGGGGCGGGACGAAACTTGCCGAGCTCGGCCCGGGCGACTTCTTCGGCGAAATGGCGCTCATCGATGGGCACCGGCGAAGCGCGACGGTGAAGGCGGTCGACAAAACCGACTGCCTCACGCTGATGCGGTCCGACTTCCTCGCGGAACTGCGCAACAACAGCGACCTCGCGCTCGAAATGCTCGAAGTGATGAGCCAGCGCGTCCGGGAGCTCGACGAGCGACTGAGCCACTAGCCGGGCTGTTGGCTGTTGGCTCTAGTTCTGAGTGCTGAGTTCTTAGTGCTGAGTCCGTGCTCGCGCCCCTGGGAAGCGGGAACCGGGAACCCCACTGGGCACTGCGCACCGGGCACTGTGCACTCGTTTCACACCCGGGCTGGGGAGTTCCCCTACAGAATCCCCCGGATTTTCGCGAGGGCCCCGGCGTGCCATTGTGGAGGCGGCGGGACTTTGAGGTTAGGGAGATGACCCAAAAGTCCAACACCCATCAGCCGTGCCCGTTGTGCGGGCGCATCACCCGGGCACATTCGCGCATGGAATTGTCGGACATCGAGGGCGTGGGTCGAGCACGCCCGAGCTGCTTCGCTACCGTGATCTGCCGCGACTGTGCCTTCGCCATGGTCCTCCGGACGCAGGCGGCTGCCATAGGGGCGTGATGCGCCTCGGATAAGCCGTCACGGCACAGGGCCTGCCACCCTTCGCCCCCGCGGGTAAAATATGGTCAGAACCCCGGGGGCGAACATGCAAAATGTCCTGGCGATGATCCTCGCCGGCGGTCAGGGCGACCGCCTATCCATCCTCTCCGAACAGCGAGCCAAGCCGGCTGTCGTGTTCGGCGGGCAGTACCGGATCATCGACTTCGCGCTGAGCAACTGCGCGAACAGCGCCATCACCAAGGTGGCGGTACTCACCCAGTACCGGCCACGCTCACTCGTCAACCACATTGGCTCCGGCCGGCCATGGGGCCTCGACACGCTCGAAGGCGGCGTACAGATCCTCCAGCCCTACCTCGGCCGCGCCGACATGGACTGGTACCAGGGAACGGCCGACGCCGTTTACCAGAACCTCTACTTCATCGAAGAATCTCGCGCGCGCGAAGTCCTGATCCTCGCCGGCGACCACATCTACCTCACGTCGTACCGGAATATGATCGCGTACCACCGCAGCCAGGGCGCCGACGCCACGGTTGCGGTCTACGCCGTACCGCGCGAAGAGGCGCACCGCTTCGGTGTGCTCGACCTCGACCAGAACGGCCGCATCATCGACTTCGAAGAGAAGCCCGAAAACCCACGGTCGCCGTGGGTCTCGATGGGCGTCTACTGCTTCAACAAAGACGTCCTCGTCGAACAGCTCCAGGCCGACGCCGACCTCGGCGATGGGAGCCGCCACGACTTCGGCCGCGACATCATCCCGCGGATGTACAAGACGCACCGCGTGTTCGGGTACCAGTACCAGGGGTACTGGCGCGACGTAGGTACCGTCGAGTCGTACCACCAGGCGAACATGGACCTGCTCGCGCCGGTGCCGCCGCTGAACCTCGACGATCCCGATGTGCGGCTGCGCACGGCGGGCGCCATCCAGCCGCCGGCGAAGATCGGGAGCAACGCGAAGGTGGTCGATTCGCTCATCTCGCCCGGCGCGCGGATCGAGGGCACGGTCATCCGCTCGGTGATTTCGCCCGGCGTCGTCATCGAAGCGGGCGCCGAAGTGCGCGACTCGGTGATCCAGCACCGCTGCGTCATCCGGGCCGGCGCGGTGGTCGACCGCTCCATCCTCGACAAGGAGGTGACCGTCGGCCGAAACGCCATCATCGGCGAAGGCGACAACAACCAGCCGAACTTCGAGCGGCCCGACATTGTGAACGCGGGGATTTCGATCCTCGGGAAGCGTGTCGTGGTGCCGGATGGGCTGCGGGTGGGCCGCAACGTGGTGGTCGGCCCGGGTGTCGCGGAGGAACTGCTGGATCGCGATCACCTGGAGTCGGGCGCGTCCGTCCATCCGACGCAGATGCCGTTGCACCTTTTCGTGTAAAGTCTCTCCGCCATGCGGCAGTACACGGTTGCGGAGGCGCGCGCCCTCCTACCTCGGGTGATCCCGGTCGTGGAGAAGCTTCGGAACGCGTTCCTCGAACTCCGGGCGCTCCAGGCCGCGATCGAAGTGCATTCGCGGGGCGCAACCGGCGACGGACACCTGCTCGTCGACCCGTGGGCAAGCAGCGAGGGCGAAAACCGCGTGGAGCAGCTGAACCGCGAGTTGCGGCAGGCGGCGAACCAGCTCGCGCGCTGGGGCATCGAGGTGAAGGACCCCGAACGCGGCCTCATCGACTTCTACCACCAGCGGCCCGACGGCGAGATCGTCTACCTGTGCTACGAACTGGGCGAAGACGACATTCGCCACTGGCACAGCCTCTCGGACGGGTACGCCGGCCGGAAGCCGTTGGAGGAGTAGGAGGCCGTTGGCCCCACGCGGCGGGCGTTCGCATCGAGCCGCGAATTCGAGCCTTTGTGCGCGGCTTGGTACGATTTCTGGACGGCCCCCTTTCCGCGCGGAGAGGTGCTGGAGTGGTTGAACAGGCACGCCTGGAAAGCGTGTAGGGGGGCAACTCCCTCGTGGGTTCGAATCCCACCCTCTCCGCCAGCGTCACTTCATTTGGACTCCCGGCACAGTCGGGTAGACTGCCGGCATGCCGGATCCGACGCTACCCGCACCCCAGGCCGACACCGCACTCGTACCCATGGAGCGCATCGCCGGGGCCATCCTGCAGCTCCGCGGGCAGAAGGTCATGCTCGACGAAGACCTCGCAGCGCTCTACGGCGTCGAAACGCGCATCCTGGTGCGGAACGTCCAGCGTCACCGCGACCGCTTCCCCGGGGACTTCATGTTCCAGCTCACACAGGAGGAGTGGGATGCATTGAGATCCCAAAATGGGATCTCAAACCGGGGCCGGGGCGGCCGCAGATACCGGCCCTACGCATTTACCGAACAGGGGGTGGCCATGCTTTCGAGCGTGCTGAACAGCCCGCGCGCCGTACAGGTGAACATCGAGATCATGCGCGCGTTCGTCCGGCTCCGGGGCATCCTCGCATCGCACCAGGAACTCGCGCAGCGGCTCGACGAGCTCGAAGCGCGGTACGACGAGCAGTTCCGAACCGTCTTCGATGCGATCCGCGAACTGATGGCGCCGGCGCCCGCATCCACGCGGCGCCTTGGCTTCGCCACGCCCGGCGCAGCGGAGGCGTCGGCATGAGCAGGATCATCCGCATCGGCCTCATCTCCGACACGCACATCCCGGAGGCACGCGAAGAGCTCTGGCCACAGGTGTTCGACGCCTTCCGCGACGTCGACGCCATCCTGCACGCGGGCGACATCCACGATATCCGCGTCATCGACCAGCTCCACGAACTCGCGCCCACGTGGGCCGCGCGTGGCAACGGCGACGACGGCTCGGGCGGGCGGCTCATCCAGCCGGAGCACGAGCGCTGCCGCGAAGCATGGGTGCTCGAAATCGGCGGACTCACGATCGGGCTGACGCACGATGTGCCGATCCCCGAATATCCGCCGCACATCACGCTCGAGCGCGCGATGAAACGGTACTTCGGCCGCACCGACCTCGATGTGCTGGTCTATGGCGACACCCACGTGGAAGCCATCGATCAGATCAACGGGACGCTGTGCGTGAACCCGGGTTCGCCCACCTTCCCGCGAAACCTGAACACACAGCTCGGCACCATCGGGTTCCTCGAGATCCGCAACGGCCGGGCGGAAGCGTCGATCTGGCAGCTCACAGAGGATGGCATCGAACCCCACGACTGGAACCGCTGGAAGCGGCCCTGGTAGTTCGATGGCCACCGAAGCCGACCTTCGCCGCATCGCGTTCGGCCTGCCCGAGGTAGTCGAAGAGCCGTACTACGGGCGCCCGTCGTTCAAGGTCGGCAAGACGTTCATGGCGTCGCTGAAGGAGGACGGCGATACGCTCGTCGTCCGCATGACGCTCGACGAACGCGATTTCCGGCTCGAACAGGAGCCGGAAATGTTCTTCGTCACGCCGCACTACCAGGACTGGCCGACGGTGCTCGTGCGGCTCTCGGCGGTCGACCCCGAGCGACTGGAGGAGATCCTGCTGGACGCGTGGCGAATGGCGGCGAAACCGGCGATTCGTACACGGTACGCGATCTCGCGTTACCTGCCCCCGGCAGGCGAACCGCTCTCGGCGCCGGCGGCTGCTTCCTCGCGCGCTGGCCGGCGGATGAGCCCCCGGAACAGGTCGCCGAGGCCCCAGTCGCGTCCGCCCGACGCGATATCCCGCCGTTCGAAACTGCGCAGGGCGAGCAACAGGAACAGCACACCGACCACGAGCAACCCGCCCGCTCGAGCGAAATCGAAGCCGTGAATCAGCACGCGGCTCGCGTCGGACCAGTAAAACGGCGAGAACCAGCGGAGCCATTCCAGCGACGCGACGGAGCTGCCGACCAGGTTCATCACATACGTCGCGACGACCAGCCCGATGCTCAGTGTGGAGGCGGCCGTCCGTGTTGGCAGCGTGGTGCTCATCCAGAGGCTGAACGCGAGGAAGAGCAGCGTCGGGGGGATCATATTGATGCTCGCCGCGAGCAACCGCCAGTTGCTAACGTCGAAGTCCACCATCAGCTTGGTAACGATGAAGCCCGGCATGCCGGCGAGCGCTGCGAGGATCACACCTGCGGCCGCACCGGCAGACCGCTCGAGCAGAACCCGGCGGCGCGAAACGGGCTGTGCGAGCAGGAGTTCGAGCGTGCCCGCTGCCTCGTCGCCGGCCGTGATCCCGGTACCGGCGATGACCGCGATGACGATCAACAGCAGCGGGATCCACGAGAAGAACTCGGCGCTGATGAAGCCTTCGGGGCTGGTGATCGACTCCGCTTCGCCGAGGAAGCCTTCCAGCCCGGAGGGCAGCTCGAGCCCTTCGAGGCCTTCGCTGTACGACGGGTAGATGCTGATCGCGAACACCGCCATGAGCAGCAGCACAACCCCCGCCGACACAAACGAGGTGCGATAGTCGCGCAGTGTCTTCGCGCTGATTGGGAACCGGCTCATCGTTCCGCCCCCGAATAGAAGGTGATAAGCACCTCGTCGAGCGTCGGCTGCTCCGTACGGAGGTCGAGGACCTCGTACCCCTTGAGCAGGTCGAGCAGCGGCTGGAATTCGCCTGCGACTTCGAACTCGACGGTTCGCCCGGCGCGCCGGAGCTCGCGGACACCGTCGCGGGTGGTCTCGCCCGGAGGTGGCACATCGTGGGCGAAAGTGACTTCGACGTGGCGCAGCGCCCTTCCTTTGAGCGCGGCGACCGATTCGACCGCCACCAGGCGCCCGCGCCGCAGGATAGCGACGCGTTCGCACACCTGCTCGACCTCGCTCATCACGTGGGACGAAAAGAACACGGTGATGCCCCGTGCGGCTTCGCGGCGCAGCAGATCCCAGACAGCGTGCTGCATGAGCGGGTCGAGGCCGGAGGTCGGCTCGTCGAGCAGCAGCACGGGCGGCCGCGCCATGAGCGCCAGCACCAGGCCGAGCTTCTGCCGGTTTCCCTTCGAAAGCGTTCCCGCCCGGCGCGAGAGATTGAGGTCGAGAATCCCGGCGAGTTCGCGCACGTACTCACGGTCGACCGGGCTGCTGCGCAGCGCAGCGAAGAAGTCGACCATCTCGTCGCCCGTCAGGTTTTCGTAGAGGCGCAGATCGCCGGGCAAGTAGCCGACGTTCGCGCGGACGCCCACGGGGTCGGCCTGGCAATCGATGCCGAGGATGGTTGCGCGCCCGGCTGTCGGACGGATCAGGTCCAGGAGGAGGCGGATGGTCGTGCTCTTGCCGGCGCCGTTCGGTCCGAGGAATCCGAACAGTTCGCCGCGTTCCACCACGAGGTCGAGGCCGTCGAGCGCGACTACATCGCCATAGTGCTTCGAAAGCTGCTCCGTCCGAATGGCGTCCACATGTACATCATGCCGCGAAACGTTCGCGGGCGAAATCATCTCACTTCTCGGCCGCCGGGCTCCCGGGGTTGCAAATTGAACTGAAGTGCGTTCAAGCTGTGAATGCTTTGTCTGACACCCGGTAGTGCCGGGTGTCAGCTACGCATCCTATGCGTGCAATACTTCTGAAAGCCGAGGGGGGATTATTTCTTCATATCTGCAAGATCCGCGCGTCACGATGACATCATATTTAAACAAAATGCATCGCGCAATTTAACCGGCATCCAGCTGTGTTCGTTCGGAGGTGATATGACCAGAACACGAAGCGCCTGGCGTTGGAGCACCGCCCTTATCCTGGTGGTGTTCTTCGCCGCATTGGTCGCCGCCTGCGGCGACGACGACGATGACAATGGCGGCGGTGGTGGGAGCAATCAATCCGGCGATACACCCTCCGGCGGGAGGAGCAACCAGCAGTTCGGCGACGTCGATGTTATGGGCATCTGGGGCGCCGAAGAGCTCACGAACTTCGAATCCATGGTTGCCCCGTGGCAGAGTGACACCGGCGGCCGGGTGAACTTCACCGGCACCCGCAACATCACCGCCGAGCTCACCCTCCGCGTCGAAGGCGGCAACCCGCCCGACATCGCGATCCCGGCAGAAGTCGGCCTTTTCCAGCAGTTCGCGCGCGATGGGCGCATCATCTCGCTCGACCAGTGTGAAGGCCTCGAAGACCTGGTTCGCGACAACTATCCGGAAGCCTTCGTCGAACTGGGCACCGTCGATGGCAAGCTCTACGGCTTCTTCATGAAGGCCGACACCAAGGCCACCATCTGGTACTCGCCGAAGGTGTTCGAAGAGGCCGGCCTCGAACCGCTCGACGCCGATGCATCCTTCGACGACCTGGTCGAACTGTCCCAGCAGTTCATTGACGCCGGTGTGACGCCGTGGTCGATGGGCCTCGAAAGCGCCGAGACCAGCGGCTGGCCCGGCTCCGACTGGATCCAGCAGATCATCCTGAACGAACACGGCGAAGACGTGTACGACGGCCTTATCGACGGGTCGGTGCCGTTCACCGACGACCGTGTGAAGGACGCCTGGGAGAAGTGGGGCCAGATCGCACTGGGCGACGGCTTCACGGTGCAGGGCGGAGCCACGGGCATTAACGCCACGAACTTCCAGGACGCAACGTACCCGCCGTTCGAAGATCCGCCACAGGCCGCGATGGTGTACCTGGGCGGGTTCGCCGCGGAATTCATCGAAGAGCAGTTCCCGGACCTCGAACCGGGCACCGACTACGACTTCTTCGATTTCCCCGGCGGCGGAGTGACAGGCGGCGCGAACATCGTGTACGCGTTCAATAACGACCCGGCGACGTGCTCGCTGCTCACGTATCTCGCTAGCGACGAAGCGCAGCGCATCTGGGTGGAAGCGGGCGGCTTCACCTCGGTAAACACGGCCGTCGACCTCGACGCCTATCCGAACGAGGTTGCGCGGCGCCAGGCCGAACAGCTCCTCGAAGCCGATTCGTTCCGGTTCGACCTCGACGACGCTATCGGCGGTGGGCTGCAACAGGCCTACTTCACCGGCATCACGCAGTACCTCCAGAACCCGGGGCAACTCGACAGCATCCTGCAGAGCATCGAAAGCTCCCGGGGCAGCGACTAGTCGAACCGCGCGGGCCGTGCCCGGCTGGGCACGGTCCGCGCCCGCTTTCGGGAGGTAACGCATGATCGGGCGGAAATGGTGGGTGCCGTGGGTATGGATGGCGCCGGCGCTCATCCTGTTGACCGTCTACCTCGTCTACCCGGTGCTCGATACGGTTCGCCGGAGCTTCCAGGATCAGCGCTCGGAGAACTGGGTAGGGTTCGATAACTACCGGTTCATCATCGACAACCCGGCGCCGCTGGTCGCCGATACACATTCGGCCCTGCTGAACAACCTGCTGTGGCTCGTACTGTTCCCGCTCATCGCGGTACCTGCCGGGCTCGTGCTGGCGGTCCTCACGTCGCGCGTCCGGTATGAATCCGCCGCGAAGTCGGCGGTGTTCATCCCGATGGCGATCTCGTTCGTCGCGGCCGCCGTCATCTTCAAGTTCATGTACGAGTTCAACCCGAACATCGGCACGGCGAACGCGCTGCTCGAACAGATCAACCGCGATCCCGTCGCCTGGCTACAGGACGTACGGTCGCCGCAGCGGTGGCTCATCGATTCCGGTCCCGAGGACGCCCCCGGCCCGTTCCAGATCAACAACTTCGCGCTCATCGGCGTGGGGGTGTGGATGTGGACCGGGTTCGCGCTGGTGGTACTCTCGGCCGGGCTGAAGGGCATCTCGACCGAAATCCTGGAAGCCGCCCGCGTCGACGGGGCGAACGAGTTCCAGATCTTCCGCCACATCATCCTGCCAATCCTGATGCCCACCATCATGGTGGTGACGACGACGCTCGTCATTAACGCGCTCAAGATCTTCGACCTCGTGTGGGTGATGACCGGCGGCCGCTTCAAGACCGACGTGGTCGCCACGCTGTTCTTCAAGCAGTCGTTCGTTGTGCGGGACTTCGGGGTCGGCGCTGCACTTGCGGTGGTGCTCCTGTTGGCGGTCGTCCCGGTTATGTTGATCAGCCTCCGCCGCTTCCAGTTCCAGGAGGAGATTCGCTGATGGCTACGCGTTACGGTGCGATGGAAAAGCCCGACCTGGGCGCCGGCGAAGAGCGCGCGAGCTTCGGCGACCGCTTCCGGAACTTCCTCCCGCGGCTTCCGCTGCACGTGGTGCTTATCGCGGTCATCGTGATCTGGAGCGTGCCGACGATCGCGTTGCTCATCAGTTCGTTCCGCTCGCCACAGGACATCGCCTCCGACGGCTGGTGGAACGCGCTCTTCCCGCCGTGGGACTTCACGTGGTCGAACTACGACACGGTGCTGAACCAGCGGG
Organism: uncultured Anaerolineaceae bacterium; assembly: GCA_964632355.1. GTDB lineage: Bacteria > Chloroflexota > Dehalococcoidia > Tepidiformales > Tepidiformaceae > JALOAP01. Next base: position 23,949 of record CAZWBW010000031.1, read on the forward strand.
GCATGGGCCGGGCCTTCGTGAACAGCCTCCTGATCACGGTCCCGGTCACGATTCTCGTCCTGCTGATCGCGTCGGCGGCCGCCTATGCCTCGGCGTGGATGGAGTTCCCGCTGCGGAACGTGCTCTTCCTTGTGATGGTGGCGATGCTGGTGGTGCCGCTGCAGATGACGCTCATCCCGGTGCTGCGGCTCTACACGAACCTCGCCATCGATGCGGAGGTCCCAATCATCGGCGGGCGGGTGTTCGGGCCGAACAGCTATCTCGGCATCTGGCTGGCGCACACGGCCTACGGGCTACCGTTCGCCATCTTCCTGTTACGAAACTTCTTCGGCTCGCTCCCGCGCGACCTGTTCGAATCGGCCTACCTCGATGGCGCGTCCGATCTGCGGGTGTTCTTCCGCATCGTGCTGCCGCTTTCGATGCCGGCGCTCGCGTCGCTGGCCATCTTCCAGTTCCTCTGGACGTGGAACGACCTGCTGGTCGCGCTCATCCTGCTCGGCGACCCGGACCTGGCGCCCATGACGTTGCGGATCAACAGCCTCGTGAGTTCGTTCGGTTCGTCGTACCAGTTGCTCACAGCGGCCGCGTTCGTGTCGATGGCGGTGCCGCTGCTCATGTTCTTCGCACTCCAGCGCTACTTCGTCCAGGGCATCCTGGCGGGCGCTGTAAAGGGGTAATCCAGGGAGGCTTCCAATGGCTGGCGTGACCTTCGAAAACGTCACCAAGAGGTTCGGGGAAACCTACGCAGTCAAGGACCTCTCGATGGAAGTCCCCGATAAGGAGTTCCTGGTGCTCGTCGGGCCGTCGGGCTGTGGAAAATCAACCACGCTCCGCATGCTCGCCGGCCTCGACACCATCACCTCGGGCACCATCCGCATCGGCGACCGCGTCGTGAACAACGTCCCGGCGAAGGACCGCGACATCGCGATGGTGTTCCAGTCGTACGCGCTCTACCCGCACATGTCGGTGTACGACAACATGGCCTTCGGCCTCACGCTGCGAAAGATGCCGAAGTCGGAAATCGACAGGCGGGTGCGCGAAGCGGCAGCGTTGCTCGGCATCGACGAGCTATTGAAGCGGAAGCCACGGCAGCTCTCGGGCGGCCAGCGTCAGCGCGTCGCGCTGGGCCGGGCCATCGTCCGCGACCCGGCGGTGTTCCTGCTCGACGAGCCGCTTTCGAACCTGGACGCGAAGCTGCGCGTGCAAACCCGCGCCGAGATCAGCAAGCTCCACCAGCGCCTCGGCACGACGTTCATCTACGTCACGCACGACCAGGTGGAAGCCATGACCATGGCGACGAAGATCGCGGTGCTCAACCTCGGCAAGCTTCAGCAACTCGGCACGCCGCAGGAGGTGTACGAGCAGCCCGTGAACATGTTCGTCGCCGGGTTCATCGGCAGCCCCGCGACGAACTTCTTCAATACCGTCATACGGCGGGAAGGCGAATCGATCACCGCCGACTTCGGCACCGTGCAACTCCCGGTGCCACCCCAGGTCCGGCAGGCACTCGCGCCGTACATCGACAAGCGCATCATTGTGGGTATCCGGCCGGAGCACATCCACGACGCCGAGTTCACGCCGGCCAGCACCGATGTCGCCATCCTCCCTGCCACGGTCGACGTCACGGAGATGCTGGGGAACGAGACGCTGTTGCACCTCGTCTCCGGCGAGCACCGGTTCCTCGCCCGGGTGGACCCGCGGACACAGGCGCGGCCCGGCCGCGAGATGAAGGTGGCCGTCGACGTGAGCTCGATGATGTTCTTCGACCCCGAGACGGAGATGGCGGTGCGGTAGCGCCCCCGGATTCGAACCTGCGACCTTTAGGTCCGCAACCTAACGGCCGCAGCGCGGAAAACGTCGGCCGTTAGACCGATAGTCTAACGGTCGGAGCGGTAAACAGCGGGGTTACCAGACGGCGGTGACAACGATATCGGCGGGGTCGCCGTGGTCGCCGGTATCGACGAGGACGCGGCGGCCGGGGGTGAGGGCGGCGGCCGCGAGGCCGCGGCTGACGGCGACGCCATCGAGCGTTTGGGGGGCGGAACCATCGAGCCGGACGGTGGCGAGGTAGGTGTTGGAATCGAAGGCGACGATGCGGCCGCGGTAGACAACCATGGTTAGAGCGCTCCGAGGGTGAGGATGGTGTCGTAGCGGGCGCCGGAGGGCCCGCGCCGATAGTCGAGGCCGTGGGCGAGGACGCGGTAGGGCTCGCCGTGGACGGTGATGACGTCGAAGAGTTGGGTCCCGGGGAAGAACGGTGCGACGAGTTGGCCGCGTACCTGGGCCCACTGGTCGCGCCGGAGGGCGGCGGCGGCGGCCGCGAGGGCGGCCGCGTCGGTGGCGACCTCGAGGGCGCGAAGGGGGCGAAGCTGTGGGCCGTGCTGGTAGATGCTTGCGAAGTCGACGGCGTCGGCGTAGCGGTCGGCGCCCTGGAGGCGGACCCAGTTGGCGGCGGGGGCCTCGTCGGTGAGCTCGATCGAGGTGATGGGGTGGGCGCCGGGGCCGTAGGCGTAGGCTGGGGGGTCGTTGGGGGAGCGGCCGCGGTGGCCGCGGCCTTCCGTCGCGGCGGCGCCGTCGGGGGCGGGGGGGGGGGCGGCGTGGCGTGCGCGGGCGGCGGCGGCGCTCTCGCCGAGGGGGAGTGCGAAGCCGGGGGTTTCCTGCCAGCGGGTGGAGGTGGTGGCGTCGGCGGCCATCCCGAAGCCGGCGCGTGCGGCGATGCGGCTGGCGAGTTGGAAGCGGTTGAGGGTGCCGGGCGGGGTTTGCCATGCCTGGGGTGCGCGCCAGTCGCTGAGGACATCGAGGGCGCCGGCGCCCTCGATGGTGACGGTGCGGCGGCCGTTGTTGGCGAGGCGGTGGGTGACGCGGGTGACGATGAAGGTGGGTGTGAGGCCGAACATCTCGGTGCCGCCGACGTTGTAGCCGGGGCGGAGGGCGAGGGAGCCGCCGGGGTAGACGGCGGCGGCGAGGGCGGCGTCGGCGTCGTCGAGCTCGATGCGAAGGCGGGCGCCGGTGGGGCTGATGCGGTAGGTGGCGGCGAGAAGGCGCTCGCTGAGGTCGATGGGTGGCTGGGGGACGGCGCGCCATACGCCGGAGGGGGTGGATGCCCAGATGGTGCCGTCGGGGGCGGCGGCGAGGGCGAGGCCGAAGGCGGAGCCGGCTTCGTGTGGGGCGGGTTCTGTCCAGGCGCCAAGGGCGCCGGAGGTGCCGGGGGTGGCGGTTTCCATGACGGTGTCGCGGGCGACGGGGCCGGATTCGCGGAGGGTGAAGGTGGCGCGGAGGTGGCTATCGAGGGTGGCGAGGGCGGGGGCGGCGAAGCTGACGGTGGACGCGGCGTCGGCCTCGGCGATGGGGACGAGGCCGCTCCAGAGGCCGGGAGGGAAGAGGCCGTCGCCATTGAGGGTGCCCCAGACGCGGCGATGGCCGGTGGTGGCCTCGGTGCCGCTGACGAGGAGGTGAAAGTCGCCTGCGTGGTAGGTGGCGGCGATGCCGGTGATGGAGACGGCGCTGGTGTTTGACCATGTGGCGGGGGTGCCCCATGAGGCGCCGGAGCGGCGGACGGCGCGGAGGGTGGAGGTGCCGCGGGTGTAGAAGATGGCGGGGTTTTGGGTTGTGGCGTTGTAGGCGGCGGCGATGGAGCCGATGTTTGTTGTCTCGGTGGTGACGACGGTTTCGTCGGACCAGCTGGCGCCGTTGGTGGG
>CAZWBW010000032.1:0-15591 GCA_964632355.1 uncultured Anaerolineaceae bacterium
GTTTACCGTGCCGGGCATGATGGAGCTACCGGGCTGGAGCGCCGGGAGTGCGAGCTCGTAGAGCCCGGCACGCGGTCCGCTGCCCATGAGGCGGATGTCGTTCGCGATCTTCACCAGCGAAATGGCGACAGTGCGCAGGTGGCCGCTGGCCTGCACGACCGCGTCGATGGTGCTCTGCGCCTGGAAGTGATTCGTGGTTTCGCGGAGTTGCACGCGCTCCCAGTCAGAGATGTAGCCGAGGGTTCGTGCGGCGAACTCGGGGTGCGTGTTCACGCCCGTACCGACGGCCGTGCCGCCGAGCGGGACCTCGCGGAGGGCCTCACCGGCGAGCGACAGCCGCTTCCGGGCCCGTTCCATCTGACCGGCATAGCCCTGGAACTCCTGCCCGAGACGGATCGGGGTGGCATCCATGAGGTGCGTGCGGCCGGTCTTCACGATGCCGTCGAATTCGTTGGCCTTGCGCTGCAACGAGGCCTCGAGGCGGTAGATGGCGGGGAGGAGCCGGTGCTGCAGTTCGACGAGCGCGGCCAGGTGCATCGCCGTCGGGATGACGTCGTTCGACGACTGCCCGCGGTTCACATGGTCGTTCGGATGGACGGGCGAGTATGTGCCCTTTGGGCCGCCACCGAGGATTTCGTTCGCACGGTTAGCGATGACCTCGTTCGCGTTCATGTTGGTCGACGTGCCGGAGCCAGTCTGGAACACGTCGACAACGAACTGGTCGTCCCACTGGCCGAGGGCGACTTCGTTCGCTGCTGTGGCGATGGCCTCGGCGATCTCGGGATCGAGGAATTCGAGGTCGCGGTTGGCGTAGGCAGCGCCACGCTTGATAAAGCCGAGCGCCCGGATGAACGGCCGGGGCATCATGATGCCGCTGATGGGGAAGTTGTCGCGCGCGCGGGCGGTGTCGATGCCGTAGTAGACGTCTGCAGGGACCTGGTATTCGCCGAGCGCGTCGCGTTCAGTACGTGTCTGGATTTGGCCGTCGCTACTCATGCGAACACTCTAGCAACGATCGAAGGCTATCGAACCAGCACGTGGAGCTGACGCTGGCGCGGGCCATCGAATTCGCAGAAGTAGATCCCCTGCCACGTGCCGAGCAGTAGCTCGCCGTCGACGAGCGGCACCTGGGCGGTTACCCCGACGAGGGAGGACTTGATGTGACCGTCGCTGTTGCCTTCGGCGTGGCGAAACGAGGGGTCCGGCGGGATAAGTCGGCGCAGCCACGCGAGCACGTCGTGCTGGACGTCGGGGTCGGCGTTTTCGTTGATGGTGACGGCGGCGGTGGTATGCGGCACGTAGAGGGTGACGATGCCATCACGAACGCCTGATTCAGCGACGGCGCGGCGCACTTCACGGGTGACTTCAACCATCTCTTCGCGGGCCGAAGTCCTGATTGCGAGACGGGTTCGGTACACGCTTATGGCAGCCCCGAGAGGAATTCGCGAACGGCCCGGTTGAACGCCTCGGGCTGGTCGATGTTGGCGGCGTGGCCCGCATCGGGGATGGTCACGAGCTTTGCGCCCGGGATCTTGTCGGCCATGTACTGCGAGGCGTTCAGGAACGGCGTGTCGTTCGCACCCACGAGCACAAGGGTGGGCACCCGGATCGTCTCAAGGGATTCGATGACGCGCGAGTCGAACTGGGCGAGCATGCCCCGCGCGGCCTTCGCGAGGCCATCGGCGGAGCGGTGCTGCGACACCCGAACCTCCGCGCTCCCTCCGAGTGCTTCGAGGCCCTTCTCCTCGAACGCGCGGGCGCGGGCATATGCGGTTTCGTTCCAGGCCTCGCGGCCCTTCGGGTTCCGGTAGCCGGGGCCGGTATCGAACAGCATGAGTGCGCGCACCCGCTCGGGATACGCAAGGTGGAACGCAAGCGACATGTAGCCGCCGAGCGAAAGGCCGCCGATGACGGCCCGTTCGATACCGCATGCATCGAGGATGGCGGCCATGTCGGCGACGGTGGCGGCTTCGGAGTAGGCCGCCTGGTCCTCGGGGCTGTCGGACTGGCCGTGCCCGCGCATATCCCACGTGATTACGCGGTAATCGGACGAGAGGTCCGCGACCTGGCCACGCCACATCTGGGAAGTGGCGCTGTAGCCGTGCGAGAGGAGGACGGGATCGCCGGTCCCGGTGTCCTCGTAGTAGATCTTCACGCCGTCCCGGTCGATGTGTGCCATGCTGGCCCTCCTCGCTGTTGCTTCGCCGCGCCGATTCTACGCGCGAACCGGCCGGGGCGTCAGGGGGCGGGGCGCTCGGGGCAGGTTGCGCAGCGTTCGAACGTGAGGTGAGGTTCGCGCGCATCGACGCCGCAGGACTGAAGCGCCGTGCGCAGCCGCCACAAGGGCAGGCCGACCACGCAGCAGTAGCAGCCCTCGAGGCGCTCGACGGTGGGGACGTCCTCGTCCTGGATGGCATATGCGCCGGCCTTGTCGAGCGGGCGGCCGCTGGCAACATACGCGGTGATCTCATCGTCGGTGAGGTTGCGGAGGGTGACGTTCGATTCGGACGCTTCGGCGACGACGCAGCCGGGCCCGACGACGGCAATGCCGGTCGTGACCTGGTGTGGCCGGCCGCGCAGCGCGCGCCACATCCGTTCGGCGTCGGCGGCATCGACCGGCTTGCCGTAGAAGTGCTCGCCATCGTGAACCACGGTGTCGGAGCCGATGACCACGGCGGCCGGGAGACGGTCGGCGACGGCGCGGGCCTTATCGCGCGCGAGGCGAACGGCTTCGGCGGCGGGTTCGCCGCACGTCTGCTCGGGGACATCCGCAGGCACGACCTCGAACTCGGGGACGAGGGCGGCGAGCAGTTCCCGGCGGCGAGGCGACGCGGACGCGAGAACGATGCGGTTCACGAGCCAGGATCCGCCAGTTCGAGCATCGAAACGCACTCGATGTGACCGGTCTGCGGGAACATATCGAGCGGTGTCACCCAATCGAGGCGGTACCCACCGTCCACGAGGATGCGGAGGTCGCGGGCCAGCGTCGCCGGGTTGCAGGAGACGTACACGACACGCGTCGGCCGGAACCGGATGATCGCTTCGAGGACTTCGGGCTTGCAGCCGGGCCGCGGCGGGTCGAGGACGATGGCGTCCGGCGTCGCTTCGAGCAGCGGGAGGACCTCTTCGACCTTCCCGGTGCGAATCTCGACGTTCGGCGCCTGCCCGATGTTCACGAGCGCGTCCTTCGCAGCGCTGTGCGACTCCTCGATGGCGATCACGCGGTCGAAGCGATCGGCGAAGATGACGGCGAAGGTGCCCACGCCGGCAAAGGCGTCGACCAACAGCTGCCCGCGGGAGGGGAGCGCCTCGCCGACCAGCCGCACCATCTCCTCGGCCTGCGCGGCGTTGACCTGGAAGAACGCGGAAGCGCTCACGCGGAACCGCTTGCCGGCGAGTTGCTCGGTATACCACTTCTGACCGGTCTCGAAGTCGACGCCGGGGATCTCGGGGTACACGAGGTAGCTGTTCGTTGCGCGGTTGTAGCGCACCTGTACCTGGTGCAGCCCTGCGCCATGGCCCTGCAGTTTCGGCAGGAGTTCGTTCACGAACGGCTCGGCGATGGGGCAGTTCTCCACCTTCAGGAGGCCGCGGCCCCGCCGGCTGATGAATCCCACGTCGCCGTATTTCTTCCCGGTGGAGAAGCGGAGGTGGTTCCGATAGCCCCACGGGTCCTTCGCGCCAACGATGGGGCGAACGACGGAGTCGTCGAGGTGGCCGATGCGGCGGAGTTGTTCGCGGACGACAGCTTCCTTGGCGGCGAGCTGGGCGGGGTAGGCCATGTGCTGGAGCTGGCAGCCCCCGCATTCGCCGAACAGCGGGCAGGGTGGCTCCACGCGGTCGGGCGATGGCTCAAGGACCTTTGTGGTGACCGCTTCGATGTAGTCGGGGTAGACGCGTTCGACGGTAGCTTCAACCAGTTCGCCGGGCGCCGCATAGGAAACGAACACGATCCAGCCGTCGTCGTGGCGGGCAAGCGCGGCGCCACCGAACACGATCGACTCGGGGCGGAGGGTCAGCACCTCGCCCGGCTGCGGGGCTCCTTCGATGACCTGCTGCTTTCGTCGGCGACGGCTCACCTTCCCAGCTTAGAAAGGGCCGCCCACAGGATCGACCGGTTAGCGCGCGAGTTTGGAGCCAGGGACGTAGTAGCGGTCGTGCCAGATGCCGCGGTACTCCTCGCCTTCGACGGGCATCCGCCACGTTTGCACCTTCGAACCTTGGAGCGGGATGCGGAAGAGCGCGCGTGGCTGGTCGATGGTTTCGGTGATGTAGCGCTCGGCGGCGGCTGGCGGGACATACCGTTCGCAGATCCGGCGGTAGCGATCGCGCCACTCGTCGTCGCGTCCGACGTCGTAAGCGAGCTCGGCGACACCGTCGACGACGACCTTGCGGTAAGGGTGGGCTTCTTCGTCGATGGTGAGCGCGATGCGCGGGTCGCGGCGGAGGTTTTCGAGCCACGAGGAGTTCTTGCGCGGGGTTATCCAGATTGCGCCCTCTTCGTAGATGTACCAGCACGGCGTGACGCTGGGAGCGCCGTCGGGCTTCAAGGTCGCGACCCGGCAAAGGATCCCGGGCTGCGCGAGGAACTGTTCGCGTTCGTCACGGCTAAGCGGTGGCATCGTATTCCCTCCTAAACGAGGGGATTCTAGCCGAGGAGTCAGCGCTCCTGCCGGGCGGGTGGGGCGACTTCCGGTTCGCCGCGGAGGCGCCGGAAGAGCCGCCGCAGCGGAAGGGTGAGGCGGTGCAGTGTGGTGCGAATCCAGGCGTTGTGACGAATGTTGCCAAGGGCCTTCCAGCGCACCCGCCGGTCGAGGAGGCGGTGCCGCACGGAGACGCGGGGTTCGCACCCGAACCGCTCGGCCAGTTCGCGCAGTGCGTAGGACCAGAACCAGTCCTCGCGGTCGTGGCCACCGAAGCGGAGCCCGAGTTCGTACAGCGGGTCACTAGCGCGCATGACGACCTGGACGTGTGCGACGAGGTTCCGGGGTTCGCCGCTGACGCTGAACTGGATCCACCCGGCGAACATGTGACCTTCGGCGGTCTGGAGCGTGAACGAGGTGTCGTCGGCGTGGAGGACGCGGACGCCGCTGGCGAGCCGCATGCCGCCGGGAACCGGGATATCGAGCGCGGACACTTCGCCGGGCTGGATGCCGCGGAAGGCGCTCGTGTAGTGGTGGTCCGGGGGCCAGAGGTCGCCGAACTCGCGCTTCCAGTAGGCGGTCAGTTCCTGGGGCGACTGATCGATGGCGAGCGTGGCGACGTAGTCCTTCTGCCAGAGCTGGCCGAAGCCACCTTCGGGGCGCGTAGGGCGGCGACCCTCGATGTTGGGCGCCTCGTCGGTCGACACGTTCGGGGGCGGCTGGAGCGTATCCGCACCCGCGGCCCATTCGCCCTGGCGCTGGTCACGTTCGGGCGGGGACGACTTTTCGGCGTCGCGGGACGACTTGTCGGCGTCGCTCATGCGGCGAGTATCCCACCCGGCCGCTCGCAGAAGCGTCTAGAGAAGTGCGCGAAGTTGGGCAGCAGCCGCACGGACGCGGGCGGGGGCAGTTCCGCCGGGCACGTCGCGAGCGGCAAGCGCCGAATCGACCGTCAGTTCGAGGATGTCGGGCTCGAACAGGTCGCTGGCGGAGGCGTACACCTCGAACGGGAGTTCGTTGAGTTCGCACCCGCGCGCTTCGCACTCGCGGACAAGACCGCCGACCGCCTCGTGGGCCCGCCGGAACGGCATGCCCTTCTTGACCAGGTAGTCGGCCACGTCGGTGGCGAGCGAGAACCCGGCCCCGGCCGCAGCGCGCATGCGTTCAAGGTTGAACTCGAGGGCCGGGACCATCGCGGCAAAGATGGTCAGCGTCGGGATGACGACCTCAGCCGCGTCGAGGATGGCGGCCTTGTCCTCCTGCAGGTCGCGGTTGTACGCGAGCGGCTGGCCCTTGAGGTTCGTCAGGAGGTTGAGCAGGTCGCCGTAAACGCGGCCTGTGCGACCGCGCGCGAGTTCGGCCACGTCGGCGTTCTTCTTCTGGGGCATCATCGACGAGCCGGTAGCGAAGGCGTCGGGCAGGCGCACGAACCCGAACTCGGCCGACGCCCAGAGCACGATCTCTTCGGCGAACCGCGAGATGTGCATCTGGGTGATGGCGCAAGCAGCGAGGAACTCGACGGCGAAATCGCGATCGGCGGTGGCGTCGAGGCTGTTGCGTGACACCTCGTCGAAGCCGAGTTCGCGCGCGACCATGTCGCGGTCGAGGGGGTAGGGCGAGCCGGCCAGGGCGCCCGAACCGAGCGGAAGGACGTTCGTTCGCCGCCGGCAGTCGCGGAAGCGGTCGCGGTCGCGGAGGAGCATTTCGCCGTAGGCGAGCAGGTGGTGGCCAAGGGTCACGGGCTGGGCGCGCTGGACGTGGGTGTAGCCCGGCATGGGGTCGGCGGCGTGGCGCTCGGCGAGGTCGCAGAGGACGCGGATGAGCGCTTCGGTGCCTGCGATAGCTTCGTCGCAGAACTGGCGCACCAGCATGCGGTTGAGCAGCGAGACCTGGTCGTTGCGCGAGCGCGCGGTGTGGAGCCGCCCGGCGGCATCGCCGATCTTCTCGCGAAGCAGTACCTCGACGTGCGTGTGGATGTCTTCGAGTTCGGGCCGCCAGGTGACTTTGCCCGCGCGGAAGTCCTCGAGCACCTCCCGGAGACCGGCAACAATCGCATCGGCGTCGGCCTGGGGGATGATTCCCTGCTTGCCGAGCATCCGGGCATGGGCGATGGAGCCGGTGATGTCGTGTTCGTAGAGGCCGCGGTCGCTCCCTGCGGTGTAGTCGCGGGTGAGTTCGTCCATGCCGCCTTCGAAGCGGCCACCCCACTGGCGCTGTTCCTTGGTCATTTCGCAGCCCTGGCGAGTGCGGGAATTTCGAGAAGTTCGCTGAGTTCGTCGAACGTGTAGTCGGGCACCACACCCTCGGCGTCGGGCGCACAGCGCCGCCACGCGGCGGCGATGCCGAGCCGTTGTGCACCGGCGATATCTTCCTTCAGTGAGTTGCCGACCATCAGCGCCTCCGCGGGCTTCACGTTCAGGTGGTGGAGTGCGTGTTCGAAGAGTTTCGGGTGCGGCTTGAGGTAGCCGACCTCGACCGAGACCGACTCCGCGTCCCAGCCGATATCGAAACCGCAGTCGCGCATGTCGTTGCGGAAGCGTTCGCCACCGAAAGCGCGGTTCGTCACAGTGGCGAGCAGGAACCCACGGCGGCGCAGTTCGAGCAGGACATCCCGTGCGTCGGGATAGGCCGCTTTCCCACCTTCGACCCCGGACACGTAGATCGCGTCGAGGAGGGCAGCTGCCAGGTCGCGCGTCAGCCTGAGACCGAGCTCGGCGAGTGCGTGGCGAGCGACTTCGCCGTAATCGGGTTCGACGCAGTCGGTGGCGCGGGCGCGGCGCATGGCGTCTTCCATCGCATCCCATGCGACCCGGGCGACAGTTGCGGCGTCGACTCCCGTGATGCTGTGGGCTTTGAGAAAGGCGGCAGCGCGCTCGGCGCCCATTCGGCGGAATTCCGCGGGTGGCGGAGCGTCGCGGCCATGCCAGAGCGTGTCACCGATATCGAAAAGAATGGCGCGGAAGGGCATGTCAATCGTCAAGGTGGGGCTTCATCGAATGGTTGCACGGGTGGCTAATGAGAACAAACCAGCACCTGATGAGCCGGATTTGTGATGCTCCTTTCAGGGAGATGTGTGATGCGTAGGAGCGTGGAAAAATCCAGCCGGTAGAATGGACGACATATGCAGCTTCGCGCGACACGAACCCTGCTCGTCGAACCGAGCCTCCCGGCACCCCTTGAACCCCTTCGAGACCTCGCGCAGAACCTCTACTGGACGTGGAACACCGATGCCGCGTCCCTTTTCGAGCGGGTAAGCCGGGACGCCTGGGACGCGAGCGGACACAACCCGGTACGTCTGCTCCAGATCATTCCCCGCCAGGACTGGGAGCGGCTTGCACGCGACACGGCGTTCCTGGAACACCTCCGCCGCGTGTACGAGCGTTACCGGGAATACCTGCAGCGGCCCCCGAAGCTCACGGTCGAAGGAGCGAACGAGCGGGAGGTGATCGCGTACTTCTCGCTCGAGTTCGCGCTGACCCATTCGCTCGGCGTGTACTCGGGCGGGCTCGGGGTGCTCGCCGGCGACCACCTGAAGTCAGCGAGCGACCTGGGCCTGCCGCTCGTGGGCGTCGGCATCATGTACCGGCAGGGGTACTTCCAGCAGGTGCTCGGACCGGATGGCTGGCAGCAAGAGGAGTACCAGGAGATCGACCCTGCGCACCAGCCGATGCGGAGAGTGCGGGACGCGAACGGCGAGTGGCTGATGGTTGCGGTGCCGTTCCCGGGGCGGGACGTATACGCAGGCGTCTGGCGCATCGACGTGGGGCAGGTGCCGCTTTACCTGCTCGATACGTACGTTGAAGCGAATTCACCCGAGGACCGTGCGATTTGTTCACGGTTGTATGGCGGGGACATTCAGACGCGGATTCAGCAGGAGATGGTGCTCGGGATCGGCGGCGTGCGAGCGCTGCGAGCGATGGGGCTGAACCCTGCCGTTTGCCACATGAACGAGGGGCATTCGGCGCTGCTCGGCGTGGAGCGAATTCGCACGCTGATGGAAGAAACGGCCGTCTCGTTCGAAGAGGCGATGCTGCCCGTGTCGTCGGCGACGGTGTTCACAACGCACACCGCCGTGGCGGCGGGAATCGACTTGTTCCCACCCGACCTTGTGCGCGAGCACCTAGGGCACTACTACACGCAGCTCGGGCTTTCAGATGAGCGGTTCCTCGGGCTCGGACGGATGGACCCGGCGGACGAGAGCGAGCCGTTTTCGATGGCCCTGTTGGGCATCCGGCTGAGCGGCGTACGAAACGGCGTCTCGCAGCTCCACCGCGAAGTTTCGCGGAAGCTGTGGGAGGGCGCGTGGCCGGAACTGCCCGAGGAGCAGATCCCCATTGGAGCGATCACGAACGGCGTGCATCTGCCGACGTGGGTCGCGCACGAGATGGGCGACCTGTACGACGCCTACGTCGGGCGGGACTGGCGCGACGACCCGGTGCGGCCCGAGGCGTGGGCGCGCGTGAAGGACATCCCCGCGGAGCGGCTGTGGAACGCGAAAGAACGCCAGCGCCACGCACTGGTGCACCGGGTTCGCGAACAGGTATACCGGCGAGCCATGGCCGGCCTCAGCACCGCGGACACTGCCTCGGGGATTGCGCTCGACCCGAACGTCCTGACGATCGGGTTCGCACGCAGGTTCGCTTCGTACAAGCGGGCAACGCTGATTTTCCGGGACCCTGCACGGCTCGCCCGGATCCTGAACAACCCGGAGCGGCCGATGCAGATCATCTTCGCGGGGAAGGCGCACCCGCGAGACGAACCCGCGAAGGCGCTGATCCGCGAGGTGGTGCAGTTCAGCCGGCAGCCGGAGTTTCGGAACCGCCTGGTCATCGTGGAAGGCTACGACGTGGACCTTGCCCGCTCGCTGGTGCAGGGCTGCGACCTGTGGCTCAACACCCCGCTTCGCCCGCTGGAGGCGAGTGGCACGAGCGGGATGAAGGCGGTGGCCAACGGGGCGCTGCACATGAGCGTGCTCGACGGCTGGTGGGCTGAGGCGTACGAACCGGGCATCGGGTGGGCGATCGGCCGCAACCGCGTGGATGACGACCCCGAACTGCAGGACGCCTTCGACGCGGAGTCGCTGTACGAGCTCCTCGAACACGAAGTTGGACCGCTGTTCTACGACCGCGACGAAGCGGGTATCCCGCAGGAATGGGTTTCCCGTATGAAGGGAAGCATTGCACGATACGCACCGCAGTTCACGACGCAGCGGATGGTTGCGGAGTACGTGGAAGATGCGTATCGCCCGGCGGCGGCACACTGGCAACGGCTGCGGGAATCGAACGCACGCCCGGCGCGGGAGCTGAACGAATGGCTGGACTACGTTCGCCGCGAGTGGGAGGGGCTCAAGGTACATGTGGTGGAAGATGACAGCGGGGGCGAGATCGCCGAGGGGCGGCCGCTGACGGTGCGAGTCCAGATTCACCCGGGCCAGCTGAAGACTGATGACCTGCGGGTCGACCTGATCTTCGGGGGCGCGGCGCCGGATGGGACGCTTGCCGGTGAGCAATCGGTTCCGATGGCACTCGAAGGCGTTGCTGAGGACGGGGTCTGCCGCTACACCGCGACGGTTGCGCCGGATGTGAGCGGCCGTGTGGGCTACGTCGTGCGTGTGTTGCCGTGGCACGAAGACCTTCCCAACGTGATGGACCTCGGGCTCGTCTGCTGGGCGTAGAAAGGAGCGAGCGTTGCCTTCAGGAAGCCTGAATCTCGTTTTGCACACTCACCTCCCGTACTGCCGCCTTGCCGGGCGGTGGCCGCACGGGGAGGAGTGGTTCCACGAGGCAATGCTGGAGTGCTACCTGCCGCTCCTGCAGGCGTTTCGGCGGCTGGCGGCGGAGATCCGTGGGTCGCTCGGCGTAACCATCAACGTGACGCCCATCCTCGCGGAGCAGATGGGCGACGCGCTGATGAAGGAGCATTTCCGCGAGTACCTGGCGGAGCGCATCGAGCGAGCGCGGCAGGACGCAGAGCGGTTCCGGCAGGACGGCGGACAACGGTTCGCCACGGCGGAGTTCCATCTCCGGCGGTATGAGGCCACGCGCGACTTCTTCGAGAACGAACTCGGCGGAGATGTTCTCGGGGCGTTCGCCGGGCTGGAGTGGAGCGGACACATCGAAATCGCGACGAGCGCGGCCACGCACGGCTATCTCCCGCTGCTCGACAACGAGTCGGCAGTGCGGTTCCAGGTCGAAACGGGCGTCGGTTCACACGTCCGGAACTTCGGACGGCAGCCACGGTCGTTCTGGCTGCCGGAGTGTGCGTACGAACCGGGGCTGGAGCGGTACCTCGAGGATGTCGGGATCAAGGTCTTCTTCGTGGAGACGCACCTGGTGACCGGCGGCCATGCCCGGGGGAAGGCGCTCGGCGGCGTGCTTGGGCCGTACGGCGAGATGGAGCGCGAGCTTTCGATCGAGGAGACGGCGGAGGTGCCGTCCACGCACGGGACGACGTTCAAGCCGTACCACGTTGGGCGGTCGAACGTTTCGGTGCTGGCGCGTAACGAACGCAGCGGGATGCAGGTGTGGTCGGCATCCCACGGGTACCCCGGAGACCCCGCTTATCGCGAGTTCCACAAGAAGGACGACCAGAGTGGCCTGCACTACTGGCGCGTGACGGGCCCGCGGGTGGACCTGGGAGAGAAGGAACTCTACAGCCCGGAAGCTGCCGCGGCGACTGCGCAGCGACACGCAGAACACTTCCGCGAGGTGGTCCGGGGCGAACTGGATGCATACCGGGAGGACGCTGGCGAGCCCGGAATCGTGATGGCTTCGTACGACACGGAGCTCTTCGGGCACTGGTGGCTCGAAGGCGTGCAGTGGCTCGAAGCGGTGATCCGCGGTGCGGCGGCCGACCCGGAGATCGAGCTGGTCACCGCCGGGGATTACGTGACGCGAGCGCCGGTTCGTGATGCGATGTCGCTGCCGGAGGGGTCGTGGGGCAGCGGCGGCGACCACCGGACATGGCTGAACCACGAAACGGAGTGGACCTGGCCGGAGATACATGCCCGCCAGCGGCGTGCCGAACTCCTGCTCCGGACGAATTCGGAAGCGACGCGCCAGCTTGCCCGGGAGCTCCTGCTCCTACAGTCCTCGGACTGGCAGTTCTTGATGACCACGGGACAGGCGCACGATTACGCGGTCGAGCGTTTCCGGACGCACATGGAGCGGTTCGACCGGCTGGCGGATGCAATCGAGCAAAACGGCGGCGACGTCGACTCCATCACAACCGAGCTGTGGCAGCTCGATAACCCGTTCCCCGACATCGATCCATCGCTGTACCGGCCGATCCCCGGGATGGCCCAGGTACGCCGGTAACAGCGCGCGGATGCCGGGCGCCGCGAGGGAGGATTGGCGGTGAAGATCCTGTTCTGCTCCGCGGAGGTGGATCCCTTTTCAAAGGTGGGCGGACTGGCCGACGTAGCGGGAACGCTGCCCTACCGGCTTCAAGACCTTGGGCACGAAGTGCGGGTTGTTTCCCCGTGTCACAAGTCGGCTCTGCCTGCGCACCAGAACGCGACACAGCGCCGCTGGCTGATGGTGCCGCTCCCGGGGCGGGACCGGCAAATCGAGATCGCCACTGTGGATGGCCACGGCGGTGTGCCTGTGGACCTGATCCTGGACGATCACTACTTCGGCCGGGAGCGGGTGTACGGCGAGGCGGACGACCTGCTGCGCTACCAGTTCTTCTGCCGGGCCATCATTCAGATCCTGACGCAGGAAGACTGGACGCCCGATATCGTCCACCTGAACGACTGGCACACGGCCCCACTTGCCTTCGCGCTTCGAAACCTGGCGTGGAACAACCCGGTGCTGCGAGGTGTGGCTTCGGTGTTCACGATCCACAACCTCCGATACCGGGGCCCCGACGAACTCAACGACTTCCTCTCCCAGGCGATCTACTACGCGGACCGCATCACCACGGTGAGCCCCAGCTACGCGCAGGAGATCCTTTCGAAGGAGTACGGGGAAGGGCTCGATGACCTGCTGTGTCTGCGGCAGGACCGGCTCGACGGCATCCTCAACGGGCTCGACTACGACCTGTACAACCCGCGAACCGACCCGCACATCGCGGTCCAGTACGACCTGAGCTGCGTCGAGGAGCGGGCCGGGAACAAGAAGGCGCTGCTGCAGGAGCTGGAGCTCCCTGAGGCAGAGGGCCCGCTAGCGGGAATGGTGACCCGTCTGACCGAACAGAAGGGCGTCGACATCGTGTTGCAGGCGCTTCCCGACATCCTGGCGGCGCAGGGGCAGCTCGTGGTACTCGGGAGCGGCGACGTGTGGCTCGAACAGGAGTTGGTCCAGGCGCAGATGGCGCACCCCGACTCGGTGCGAACCATCCAGCGGTTCGATGACCCGCTGGCCCGGCGC
Organism: uncultured Anaerolineaceae bacterium; assembly: GCA_964632355.1. GTDB lineage: Bacteria > Chloroflexota > Dehalococcoidia > Tepidiformales > Tepidiformaceae > JALOAP01. Next base: position 13,013 of record CAZWBW010000032.1, read on the forward strand.
ATTTATGCGGGCGTCGACCTGTTCATGATGCCGTCGAGGTACGAACCGTGTGGCCTCGGACAGCTCATCGCGATGCGGTACGGGGCGGTGCCGCTCGGGCGCCGCACCGGTGGCCTCGCCGACACCATCCTCGACCTGGAGGAGCACCCCGAAACGGCGACCGGCTTCCTGTTCGACGAGTTCAGCGCCCATGGACTGGCGGGCGCCTTCGACCGTGCAGCCCGCGCCTTCCGCGACCGAGACCTGTGGCATCGGCTGCGGGAGAACGGAATGGCGCGGGACTACTCGTGGCGGGCTTCGGCGACCCACTACGCGGAGACGTATATCGAAGCGCTGCGGGCGCGCGGGATCGTTCCGCTGGAGTGATCGCGGTAGGCTGAACGCCATGACCATTCACGTTGTCGGCCTCGGCCCGGGCGACCCCAGCCTCCTGACCGTGCAGGCGCGGGAGTTGCTCGAACAGGGGCACCCCGTCTTCCTTCGAACGCGCCATCATCCGACGGTCGCCGGGCTCAGGGCGGCCAGCTACGTGAGCTTCGACGACCTGTACCAGGCGGGCCGGTCCTTCGAAGAGGTGTACGCCGAGATGGTGCGGAGGGTCGTCGAGGCGGGGCGGGACGGCGACGTCGTGTACGCCGTTCCGGGCCACCCACTGGTCGCGGAACGGACCGTGCCGGCAATCGTGCAGGCTGCGGCCGACGAAGACCTCGACGTTCGCGTCTACCCTGCGGTGAGCTTCGCCGATGTCGCTGCGGTGGAGCTGGGCATCGACCTCGGCACCGTCCAGCTTTGCGACGCGCTGGGGTTGCGCATCGACACCCAGCGGCCGGCGCTCATCTCGCAGGTGTTCGATCGCGATGTGTGTACTCGCGTGAAACTCGAACTGCTGGAGGTGTACCCGCCGGAGCACCCGGTAACGGTGCTGCGGGCGCTGGGAACGAGCGAAGCTTCGCGGAAGGACCTGCCGCTTTCGGAAATTGACCACGAGCCTTCGAGCTACCTCGACTGCCTGTTCGTTCCTGCGCTGGAACCGCTCGAAGACGTTCGGCGGTTCGACGGGCTGTACCACATCATCGAGCGGCTCCACGCTCCCGATGGGTGCCCATGGGACCGAGAGCAAACGCACGAGTCGCTGCGGTCGCACCTGCTCGAAGAGGCGTACGAAGCGCTGGAAGCGATCGACTCGGGCGACCCTTCGGTGCTGGTGGAGGAACTGGGCGATGTGTTGCTCCAGGTGCTGATGCACGCGGCAGTAGCGGAACGGCTCGAGGAGTTCACGTTCGCGGACGTGACGGAGCACATCGCTCGCAAACTCATCCGCCGCCACCCACACGTCTTCGGCGAAGCGAACGCAAAGACCGCCGACGAGGTGTACCAGGACTGGGAGGCGCTGAAACAGGCGGAGAAGCCGCGCAGCTCCATCCTCGAAGGCATCCCGGCGACCCTCCCGGCGCTGGCGGCGTCACAGTCCATCCAGGGGCGGGCGCGTCGCATCGGCTTCGATTGGCCGGACGTCGAGGGTCCGCTCGACAAGCTGGCGGAGGAGATCCGGGAGTTCGCACGGGCCGAGGCTGGCGACGGGGACCGCGAGGACGAGTTCGGCGACATCCTGTTCGTGATCGCGAACATCGCGCAGCGGCTCGGGGTGGATGCCGAGCAGGCGCTGCGTCGTGCGAACGAGAAGTTCCGGCGGCGGTTCGGCCGGCTGGAAGCGCTGGCGAACGAACGCGGGCTCGACCTGAAACAGCTCAACCTCGCTGAACTGGACGCGCTGTGGGACGAGGCGAAGGCGGAGGAGGCGGAGCCAGGGCGGTTGTAGGGGCATACCCCCCGCCTGTATGCTCGGTGAAAGCAACCGGAGAGGGGACAACATGACCCAAACCAGCGGATCGGTCATAACGCTCGAACGTTTTGCCAGGGGGAAGACGTTCCAGGAGTACCTCGACAGCGGCATCCGGAACCGCGAGCTCTTCGAGCGAAACTACCGTGACCTGACGATTTCTCCCGAACAGGAAGCCCGCCTGAAGGCCCTGGCTGCGAAGCCGAACGGCCCGGCGCGGGTGGTGGTGATCGGCGAGGACTGGTGTCCCGACGTGTACCGCGGCCTCGGGGTGGCGCAGCGCATGGCCGAAGTAATGGGCATCGAACTGCGCTTCTTCGAACGGGACCAGAACAAGGACATGATGGCCGAGTACCTGAAGGACGGTCAGTTCGAGTCCATCCCGGTCTTCATCTTTTATGACAAGGATCATCGCGAGATCGCGCATTTCATCGAGCGCCCGCAGCTCGCGAACGAGCAGATCCACCTCACCCGCGAAGTACTGGGTGACATGTCGCCCGAGGCGATCGCGAAGAAGCTGGGCCGCGAGCCCACGGAAGAGGAACTGAAGCAGGCCCGGAACGAGGCGCGCGAGCGGTACCTCGAGTGGCAGAAGGGCGAGATCTGGGCCGGCTGGCGGGTAGCCACCGTCGACGAAGTTATCGAACTGCTGGAGAAGGCGCTGGCGTAGCCAAGGCGCTTCGAGCAGTGGCGTCACAGCGGGGCGGTACGCCGCCGGGTACTCCTGGCGGTGTACCGC
>CAZWBW010000032.1:15691-25914 GCA_964632355.1 uncultured Anaerolineaceae bacterium
CGCGCGTTGCCCGAGCTGCAGCGCCCGGAGATCCGAGAGCTCGTCGAAACACCGTTCCGAATCGTCTACCTGGTCTCCGACCGGGTGTACGTGGTAGCGGTGCTGCACGCGGCACAATCGCTGGAAGCTTCGCTCCTTCGCCGGGTGCTCGACGAGTTGCTGTTTCGCCTCGACAGCGAGGCGTGACCGGTCGCGGCGATGGCCCGTATAGTCGGGGCACCGACTACCGATAGATGGAGTGCTGCCTCTATGCCAATGCCTGCTGTTGCCCTCGCCGCTGTGGCCGGCCGCCGAAAGGCGACCGTCGAACTGGCGCAGGAAATCGAGCGCCGCGGATTTAGCGGCATCTATTGCGCGAGCTTCGGCGATTCCATGGGCCTGTGCCTTTCGATGGCACACGCGACGCAGGAAATCCGGTTTGGGACAACGATCCTGCCGATCTACTACCGTCACCCGTTCGATCTCGCACAAGCTGCTTCGTACATCCACGAAATCAGCGGCGGCCGGTTCGTCCTGGGTCTCGGCGTGAGCCACGGCCCGGCGAACCAGCGCCTCGGGGTGCAGACAGGCAAGCCGCTTTCGGACATGCGGGATTACGTCGAGCGGCTGCGGGCCGCCTCGCAGATGGTGGGACCACTGCCGCCGATCGTGCTCGCGACACTTCGCCGCAAGATGGTGCAACTCGCCACCGAGATCGCCGAAGGGGCCGTGTGGGCGAACGCATCCCGCTCGCATGTCCCGACGTCGCTGCAGGAAATCCCGCAGGAGAAGCGCGAGGGCGACTTCTTCATAGGCAACATGATCCCGACGGTCATCGACGACGACCGCGAGGCGGCGGCTGCGGTGAACCGCCGGACGCTAACCGGGTATGTCGCCCTGCCGAACTACCGGAACTACTGGAAGGAAGCCGGGTACGTCGAGGAGATGGAGGCCATCGAAAAGGCGCTCGAAGCGGGCGAGCGCGACAAGATCCCGGGGCTGATGTCGGACCGGTGGCTCGCCGACGCGACGCTGTTCGGTAGCGCGAAGGAGGTCCGCGAGGGCGTGGAGCGCTGGTTCGAGGCGGGGGTGAAGACGCCCATCCTCGTGCCATCGTCGACGAAGGGAGGCCAGTTTAAGGCGATCGAGGAGTTGTTCGCGGCGTTCGAGTAGTCGCGGGCCAGGTGGTGGGTGGATGCTGGAGGAGGAGCTGCGAGTTGCGGTGGATGCAGCGGCGAAGGCGGGCGAGGAAGTGCTTCGCCTTCGCCGTGAGGGGTTGCGGTATGGCCGGAAGGACGGCTGGGAGCTGGTCAGCGAAGCCGACCTGCACGCCGCTGAGATCCTCTACAACGCGCTAACGACGAAGTTCCCCGACGATGGGTGGCTGAGCGAGGAGCACGCCGACAGCGCCGAGCGCCTGCGCAAGGAGCGGGTGTGGATCGTGGACCCCATCGATGGGACGCGGGAGTACCTGCAGGGCATCCCTGAATACGCGATTTCCATTGGGCTGGCGATCGGCGGGAAGCCGATGCTCGGTGTCGTACACAACCCGGCGACCGGCGAGATGCACGCGGCGACGTGCATCGAGACCCGCGAGCGTGCGGAGCTCATTGTTCCCGGCCGGACACACGATGTGCTCGTCGGGCGGGGCGAGCACCAGTGGCGCGAGGTTCCGCCGCTCCCGGCGGGATACCGGGCGCGCGGCGTCGGGAGTGTCGCGTACCGGCTGGCGCTGGTAGCTGCCGGGAAGGCGGATGCGGTGCTCAGCGGCTACGGGCGGAGCGAATGGGACGTGGCGGCCGGGATGGCGCTGTGCCACGCGGCCGGGCTCCGGGCGACCGACATCTTCGGGAACCCGATGCGATTCAACCAGCCGGACCCCTTCGTGCGGGGACTCCTGGCGGCCAGGCCCGGGCTGCACCGCGAGCTGGCACAGCATTTCGCCCGTTTCGCCTGAGCGCCGAACCCGCCGGTCGGCTACGGTAGACGGCGAATTTGCAGCGGGTGAGTGAGCATGAGCATTCGTATCGGGCTGGGCGTGCCCGGCTTTCCCTTCAGCAGCGTCGAGGCGTTCGGCCGCTGGCTCGACCTGTGCGAAGACAGCGCCATCGACTCGATCTGGTTCAGCGACCGGCTGGTGTCGTCGACGCCGATGCTGGAACCCATGGTCGCGATGACGTGGGTGGCGGCACGGACCGAACGGCTGAAATTTGGGATGAACGCCATCGTCCTTCCGCTCCGGGACCCACTGGTGCTCGCGAAGGAGTGCGCGACGCTGGACTTCCTCAGCGGTGGCCGGCTCCTGCCGGTGTTCGGCGTCGGTGGCGAGCAGGCGCCGGAATTCGCGGCAACGAACCGGAACCCGGTGGGCCGCGGACGGCAGGCCGACGAGATGATCGAGATCATGACCCGGCTCTGGCAGGACGGCGAGGTGACGTACGAGGGCGAGTACTACCGGTACACGAACGCACGAATCTCGCCGAGGCCCATCCAACAGCCGTTACCGCTGTGGATCGGGGGGAGTTCGCCGGCGGCGATCCGGCGAACGGCACGCCTCGGGACCGGCTGGCTTGCAGGACTCCAGTCGCCGGCACAGGTTGCGCCCGTTATCCAGCAGATTCGCGCCGCAATCGCGGAGTCGGGGAGACCGTTCGAACCGGACCACTTCGGCGCAGGGTTCGCGTACCGGTTCGGGAGCTGGGATGAGCCCGTCGTCGAACGCTCGTCGCAGGCGCTGGCGCGGCTCGGGCCAGGCGTGGACCCAAAGGGCATCCAGGCCGTCGGGACCGCAGAGGACATCATCGCGAAGGCGCGCGAGTTCGTGGATGCCGGTGTCTCGAAGTTCGTCCTGCGCGCGATCGCGGACTCGGACGAGGACTTGATGGAACAGACGCGCCGGCTCATCCACGAAGTGGTGCCGGTGGTCCACGGCTGGAAGGAGTAGCTACTCGGGCAGCACCAGCTTCGCTGCTCCCGGGCCGGCCGGTTTGGCTGGTTCGATGCGAACGTAAAGCGGCCTGTCGCCAACGGTATCGCTCTCAAACGCGGCGGACGCGGTCAGAACCGTCAGCACCTTCTCGCTGTCGGCGATGGCGACGGCGTTCCGACGATCCCACCCGGGAAGCTTCTCGTTCGACATGATGTCGGAGACCTTGCGGTGAATGCCGCGGAAACGCATCCGGTCGCCGGGTTGCAGTCGGCGAAAGCGGAGGGCGCCCTTCTGGTTGCCGGTATCGATCTTGGCGACCGATGCCCCGTCGCTCGCGGGAAGGGGCGATGTTGCCACCTGCACGCGCCACGGCCCCACGAGCGTGACACCCGGGACGTTCAGCACCTTCGGCTCGAACGTTTCGACGTCGAACGCGGGGCCAATACGCACGCGTCCCGACGAGACCTCGACGACGGTGTCGCCGAATACGACCTGCCCTGCGCCCTTTCGGAGCACCTGGCGGAGGTTCTCCAGCCGGGTGCGGTTCACATCGGGCTGGAGCGACGAGAAGGCGGCTTCGCGTTCGATGACCAGCGTAAGCGCTTCGGGTTGGAGCCCCGCGAGGGGGCGCAGCTCGAACACGGAGCCGAGCGGGCCACGAGCGGCGGGCTGGACAGCGAACGATTCGCGCTCGACGCCGGCGAACACCTCACGGGCGCTCCGGGCGAGACCGATGAGCGCATCCTCGACGCGGGGGTTGATCTCCCGGAGCACGGGGAAGACCTGCTCGCGAAGGCGATTCCGGGCGTAGCGGACGTCGGTGTTGGTGCTGTCGGTGAGGGGCTCGATGCCCGCTTCCTCGCAAATCGCCCGGGTTTCGCTGCGCCGGAGAGGAAGCAGCGGCCTGATGAGCCGCTGGGCGGGCGCGCCGGGCACCGGGGCTGAGGGCAGCATGCCGCGAATGCCGCGTACGCCGGTGCCCCGAAGAATCCGCATCAGGACGGTCTCTGCCTGGTCGTCGGCGGTGTGGCCCGTTGCGATGCAGTCGACGCGCTTTTCGGCGGCCACGAAGGCGAGAAACTGGTAGCGCATCTTGCGGGCTGTCTCCTCGATGCCCATGCGCTGCGAACGGGCGACGGCGGCTACGTCGCCTTCGCCGGAGAGGAACGGCACTTCGAGGCGCGCACAGAGGTCGCGAACCCATTCGAGGTCCTGGCGCGACTCGGGGCGGAGCTGGTGGTCGAAGTGCGCCGCCTGGACGGTGAACCCGTAGCGCGAGGCGAGTTCGCGGAGCACCAACAAGCAGGCGAGCGAATCGGCGCCGCCGGAAACGGCCACGAGCACCTGTTGCACACGCCGGAAGAGCGCCTCGCGGTCGGCGGCGCGCGCGACGCGGTCAACCAGGGCGGGGGTTATGCCGCTACCGGGGGAAGAGGCGTTCCCACCATTCGCCGGTGGGCGCTTCATCCTGTTCGACCTCGGGGCTGATGACGACAAAGGGGATTTCGCCGGGCCGGATATACCCGAGCTGCCGGCGAGCCTCCTGTTCGACGTACTGGTCCGAACTGACGTACTCGCGAACAGCTTCGATGTAGGCCTTCTTCTGTTCGAGTTCGGCAACGCGGCGCTCGGCTTCCTGTCGCTGCTCGGCGAGCTGATGCGTCCGGATTGCGCCGGCGACGGCGGTGTACGCGAAGTAGCCTGCCACGATCAGGCAGGCGAGGAAGATGAGCCTCGCGCGAGATTTCAGGAAGAACGTCATCTGCGTCAGGTTGACAAGTTACCGTTCGGCTCTTCGACATTCAATGAGTCCAGGTGGCAACAATCGTTAAGTCCGGAAACTGCAATACGTCCGCGATGTAGAACAAATGTACAAATCGATGCGACATCTATTGTGAACGACCGCATCGACTCTACCGGCAGGTCCAACAGGTCACAGATGAGCACCTTGGTGATGAAGTTATGGGAAACGATAGCGATGCCCTTTTCGTGACCGGTTCGTAGTTCGGCTGCGATAGGCACCAGGCGCCGGGCGACGTCTTCCAGGCTCTCGCCGTTGGGCATTCGCACGCTGCCGAAACCCGGCGAGCCCCAGGCCCGCATGAAGTCCGGGAAGCGTTCGCGCATTTCCGCGAAGGTGAGCCCCTCGGTATCGCCGACGTCCATTTCGATGAGCTCGTCGCGGAGTTCGACAGTGAGCCCATGTTCGGCGGCGATGGCTTCGGCCATGCGACGAGCGCGTCCGAGGGGGCTACTCCATACGCGTTCGATGTGCTCAGACGCGAGCCGCCGCGCGACCGCGCGGGTCTGGCGTTCCCCGAGGGGGGTGAGCGGCGCATCTTCGCGCCCCAGCCCGAGCCCATCGCGGTTGTGAGCGGTCTGCCCGTGGCGAACAAGGAAGAGGTTCACGGGGACGCAGGCTCCAGCGGCGCCCAGACCCGCCGGATGAACGGCGAGAACCCGAGCGACTCCCAGAATGAGCGAGCGGAGACGTCGTGTTCGAGGACCGACATCTCCACGTGGGACACGCCGTCCTGCTGGCGTGCCCAATCGAACACCTGCCGAACGAGCGCAGTGGCGACACCCTGCCGCCGATACGGGGGTGCGACGTAGAGGTAGCCGATGGTTGCGTGGCGTTCGGGAAGGCGATCGGGCTGGTTCGATTCAATAGACGCGGTGACGAACCCAACGACATTGCCCTCGTCTTCGGCGACGAGCGAAAGCGAGAGCGGGCGATGGCGGAGGTCGCGGACGGCGTTGGCGAACTCTGCTTCGGAGACGGGCGTGGGCCGAATCCGCGAGTCCGTGTTCGCGTTATGTTGGCGGAGGTCCTGCCACGCGACGTAGAGCGCCGGGATGTCGTTCTCTTCGACGGGACGAACGCGCGTCATTCGAACCTCCCTTTGCGCCGCCAGGCCTCGCGAGCGGGGGATGGCTCGTCGAGGATGATTGCGGTGCGGCAGATGGAGGCCGGTTCGTGGCCCGGGAAGATGGCTGCGAGCAGTTGTTCAGGCCGCACGGTCATGTCCTGGCTGGCGCGAAGCCGCATGGTGAGCCGGGTCCCACCGTCGAGCGGTTCGGCGGCGAGCGACGCGACGTTGGCACGGAGATCGTAGGTCCGGGACTTTTCCTTGCGCTCCTCGGTCCATTCGAACTCGGTGCGCGCGAGGAAGTCGGAAACCCCGGCTTCGGCCTTTTCCACGGGCAGCGACGGGAGGTCGACCCGGTAATCGGCCCAGAGGAGCAGAGCCTGCGGGGGCGGTGTCGAGAGCGGAACTTCGACTGCGTCGACGAATTCAAGGTCTTCGGTGGTCTGACGGGCGAGCCGTTCCCGGAACTCGGCGAGGTCGACCCGCTCGTCGAGCGTTACGTCCATAACCTCCGCTTCGGAGGTGAAGCCGAGCGGGAGCGGTCCGGCAAAGGCAAGCTTGGGGTGGGGCGTGAACCCCTGCGAGTAAGACAGCGGCAGCCCGGCGCGGCGAATCGCGCGTTCCCAGTAGCGAAGCACGTCGAGATGCGAGATGTAGCGCACGCGCTCGCCCTTACGGAACCAGACGCGGAGGCGTTGAGTCATGACGGGATCGTATCACGGGGCCGCGGCTAGCCCTGGGAGGCTGCCGCGGCCAGTTCTTCGGCGGCGCTGTGGGGATCGATCTCCCGTTCGACGACGCGCTTCACGAGGGTGGTGAGGTCGGCCTCGGAGGTGGAGCGCTGGATGCGCTGCAGGAGGATGGAGCGCGCCAGCGAAAGCACCTGGTGACGGGCGTCCTCGGCGAGCTCGGCTTCGAGTTGCCCGGACTCGGTCAGTTCCCGCCGGTGCTCTTCGATCGCATCGGCGAGCTTGTCGAGCCCGTCGCCCTTGAGCGCGTTCGTCTTGACGATGGGTGGCCGGCGAACGTCGGCTGGCGCGAGGGACAGCAGCGCCTGCAACTGCGACACGAGCACGTCGGCGCCCGGGTGGTCGGCCTTGTTGACGACGAGCACGTCGGCAATCTCAAGGATGCCGGCCTTCATGGCCTGGATATCGTCGCCGGTACCCGGGTTGTTCACCACGATGGTGGTGAGCGCTGTACCGGCGATTTCGACCTCGTCCTGGCCCGCGCCGACCGTCTCGATGAGCACGTAGTCGAAGCCGAAGGCGTCCATCACCGTGACGACGGCATCGAGCGTGGGGGCGAGGCCACCGAGTGCGCCGCGGCTGGCCATGCTCCGCACGTAGACGCCCTCGTCGAGGGTGAGGTCCTGCATGCGGATCCGGTCGCCAAGGATGGCGCCGTGGCTATACGGGCTCGAGGGGTCGACGGCGACGATGCCGACGGTCTTGCCGCGCTTCCTGAGTTCGGCAGCGAGGGCGCCGGTGAGGGTGCTTTTGCCCGCGCCGGCGCCGCCGGTGATGCCAACCGTGTGCGCTTTCCCGGAGTGCGGATAGAGCCTGCGGACGAATTCACGGCCTTCCGGGCTTTCGCTTTCGATCCGGGTGATGATGCGCGCCAGCGCACGGCGATCGCCGTTCAGAAACCGCTGAATGAGGTCGTCCACGCTACTTCTTCACGTTTTCGTAGACGAACTTGACGATGTCCTGGGTGTTCGTCCCGGGGCGAAAGATGGCCTTGAAGCCCAGGTCCTCGAGTGCCTTGGTGTCCTCTTCGGGGATGATGCCGCCACAGAAGAGCAGGACATCATCGACGCCGCGCTTCTTGAGCTCTTCGACGACACGAGGGAAGAGTTCGAGATGCGCGCCGGAGAGAATGCTGAGACCGACGACATCGACGTCTTCCTGGAGGGCGGCTTCGGCGATCATTTCGGGCGTCTGGCGGATGCCGGTGTAGATCACCTCGAAGCCGGCGTCGCGCAGGGCGCGGGCGACGACCTTGGCACCGCGATCATGGTCAGCGAGGCCAGGCTTCGCGCTGAGAACGCGGATTTTCTGTGCGGCAGGAGCGGTCATTGTGGATTTCTTCCCCACATGGAAATGTCAACATTGGACGACTGGCCAGCCAGCCAGTCGTGAGATTGCCGGTATTGTACCCCGTTTATGCGGATGGGGCCGCGGCGAAGCGATCGAAGGCTTCGATGACCTCGGGCGGGGCCTGTACGAGTTCGAGCAGGACGCTGGCGCCGATCGGCGCGTCTTCGCTGCCCTTGGGGTGAACGAAGCAGATATCGAACCCGGAAGCGCCCTTGCGGATGCCACCGGGGGTGAAGCGGACGCCCTGCTTGGTCATCCATTCAACCGCTGCCGGCAGATCGTCGATCCAGAGGCCGATGTGGTTCAGCGGCGGGTTATGCACAGCGGGCTTCTTTTCGGGATCGATGGGCTGCATGAGGTCGAATTCGACCTTGAGCGGGCCAGAACCGGCAGCCGTGATGTCTTCGTCGACGTTTTCGGATTCGCTGCGGAAGGTACCAGTTGGAGTAAGGCCGAGGATATCGACCCAAAACTTCTTCAGGTCTTCTTTGTTAAGCGCGCCGATTGCGACCTGTTGGACGCCGAGCACGCGGAACGGGCGGTCTGCCATCGAAACCTCCGGGAGTAGCGTGTGGCCCCAGTCTACTAGTACGGCAGTTCACGCCCAATCGCCGTCATTAGCGTCATTCTGTTCGCGAAAGTGCAGGGAACTTCTGCGAGCAACGGCACGTCTTCACTACCGAAACGAGTTCCACCGGAGGTGCGGGGCGATGGCACATGCGGCGAGGCAGCATTGACCGAGCGGTTACCAGTGCGTCAGTTGCTCCTCGTCCCCGTGCTCGGTGGACGGATTGTGCTTGCGGCATGGGCACTGCCGTGCAAATGACGCGAGTTACTCGGCGTACTCCATGAGGGCGACGGGGACACCGCCGGTGCCGCCCTTCACTGAGGCGATGCGGGCGCCGGGCTGCACTGCGGGCTTCGGGTCGCCGCCGGGGAGGCCTGCTTCGCGCACCCGTTCGACCAGGCCATCGAGGTTGCGGACGTTGAACGCGAGGCCCCAGTAGCGCGCGGTGACCGGTCCGGGGCGCGGCTCGGGCGGTCCTGCGAACTCGATGATGACTTCGCCGAGTTTCGCAAAGGCGAGTTGGGCGTTGGTGCCGGGCCGAATCATCTTGCGCCTGATCTCCAGCGAGATCGTGGATTCGAACGCGGCAGCCGTGCTCCCGCTATCGCCCGAGGCGATGACGATGTGGTCGATGTTCTTCACGAACGGGGACGGGAGATCCGGTGGAATGGGCTCAATGCGGCCGGGAGCGGCCAGTCGAACCCGTGCGCCCTGGATCTCCAACGCGTCTTCTTCCTTAGCTCCGAGGCCTTCGGCTTCGAACGTCAGCTCCGAGATGCAATCTGCCGGGTGGCCGGGGTCGAGGGCGGCGTGGTCCCTGAACACGAGTGGAACCGCGCCGGCAGCCAGGGCGACGCTCTCGGCCCCTTCGCGCAGAACCGGCAGTTCGAGAACGTCGCGATAGAACCTGAGCGCCGCGTCCAGGTCGCGGACGACGATGGAGACCTCCGCGACCCGAACGAGCTTCATGATGATGACGAGACGGTGGTAGCTGCGGGATTCCGCTTGCTGCTGGTCAGCGGCCGCACGCCCTCCATGCCCGCGAGCAAGGCCGCGATCTCGTGCCAGTGGGCGCGGTCGTGCTCGATGACGGACCGGACCAGCTTGTGTTCAGGCGTCTCTTCGTCGACGAGGTTCTGGTCTTCCACGAGCGCGAGCTCTTCGAGGAGCCGGGTGCGGCTGCTGCGAAGCTGCTCGAGCAGGCTGAAGAAGTCCACGGCGCGCTTGCGTTCGACGTGGTCGTGGTTCCAGCGATCCAGGTCGTCGATGTCGAAGTAAGTCGGGCGACGGCCTTCGCGGAGGTCCCGGAAGGCCGTCACGACTTCGGATTCGTGGGTGGTGAGGTGACCAACGATGTCCTTGAGCGACCAGTCGCCAATAAACGGGCGCTCGATGTCGCGGATACGGCACCACTCGATGTTGCGCCAGACCTGGTTGCGTTCGAGTTCGAGCTCGGCGAGCAGGCGCCGGCGGTCATCGGCGAGCGTCCGTGCGTTGTCGTCACTCATTTGGTCACCACCTAGATCACCACAGTCTCCCGGTGTTCGCCCCAGACGCGGCGCAGCGCATGGCTGATTTCGCCGAGGGTCGTCCGCGCTTCAACACATTCGAGGATGAACGGCATCAGGTTCTCGGTCCCCTGCGCGGCAGCTTCGAGCTTGCCAACCAGGTGCGGGCCTTCGATCCGTGGCCGGGCACGTTCACTGTCTGGCGTGGGAAGATCTTGAAGGTCCTCACCGCCCGGGCACTCGATCGTCCCGTGACCGCGCCGCCCGGAA
>CAZWBW010000032.1:25924-27003 GCA_964632355.1 uncultured Anaerolineaceae bacterium
CCGGTGTTCGCCCCAGACGCGGCGCAGCGCGTGGCTGATTTCGCCCAGCGTCATGCGATTCTCGACGCATTCAAGGATGACCGGGATGAGGTTGTCCGTGCCCTGTGCGGTCTCTTCGAGTTTTTTCGTGAGGGCCTCGACGGCCGCATTGTCGCGGTTAGCCCGCAGCTTGCGAAGCTTTTCGGCCTGGCGCTGCCCGATCGAAGGATCGAGCTTGAGAAGTTCGACTGGTTCATCCGGCGTCTTGAACTCGTTGACGCCGACGATGATGCGCTCCTTCTCCTCGATTTCGCGCTGGTACCGGTAGGAAGCTTCCTGGATCTCCTTCTGCTGGAAGCCCTTTTCGAGCGCAGCGAGGGCGCCGCCCATGTTGTCGATGGTCTCGATGTACTCGCGGGCTTCGTTCTCGAGGCGATCGGTCAGGTTTTCGATGAAGTAGGAGCCACCGAGCGGGTCGATGACGTCGGCGACGCCGTTTTCGTAGGCGATGATCTGCTGCGTGCGGAGCGCGATCTGTACGGCCTTCTCGGTGGGGAGGCCGAGCGCCTCGTCCATCGAGTTGGTGTGCAGCGACTGGGTACCACCGAGTACCGCCGCGAGCGCCTGGACGGCGGTGCGGACGATGTTGTTCTCGGGCTGCTGCGCCGTGAGCGTGGCGCCACCGGTCTGGGTGTGGAAGCGAAGCATCATGGAGCGCGGGTTCTTGGCGTTGAACCGCTCCTTCATGATGCGAGCCCAGAGGCGGCGAGCCGCGCGGAACTTCGCGATCTCCTCGAGGAAGTTCGAGTGGCAGGCGAAGAAGAAGCTCAGCCGGCCGGCGAACGCGTCGACATCGAGACCGGCGTCGATCGCTGCCTTCACGTACTCAATGCCATCGGCGAGGGTGAAGGCGATCTCCTGAGCTGCGGTGCTGCCGGCCTCGCGGATGTGGTAGCCGGAGATCGAGATGGTGTTCCACTGCGGCACCGACTCGTTGCAGTACTTGAAGATGTCGGTGATCAGCCGCATCGACGGCTTGGGCGGGAAGATGTAGGTGCCGCGGGTGATGTACTCCTTCAGGATGTCGTTCTGCACCGTAC
>CAZWBW010000033.1:0-5022 GCA_964632355.1 uncultured Anaerolineaceae bacterium
AAAAGTCCGACGTTTCGGCCGGCGACTACCGCTGGCTCACCGTCACTTCGCCCGTAGTACCCGACGGCGCTGACCTGGTGCTCGAACAGTACGACAATCCCGCCGAGCGCGCCTACCAGCAGGCCCTCTACGAGCAGAACATCCCCGCAGCCGCGTTCCACACCGACAACCTGCAGCGCGACTACGATCGGCTCACCGGCCTCGGCGTGCGCTTCACCGTTCCCCTCACCACCGAGACCTGGGGTTCGATGGCCATCCTCGACGACACCTGCGGGAACCTCGTCCAGCTCACCCAGCCCGCGTGGTAGAGGAAGGAGTGCGAAACGCCCTTAGCACCCAGGGGTAAGCACTCCAGCCCGTAGACTGACGGTATGGCGGCACGAGACTGGGTTCGCTTCTGCGGTGCGGCGCTGGGAGCGATTGCCGGTGCGCTCGTGGGCATTGGCCTGGCGGTGCTCATTGGCGTGCCGGGCTACCTCGTCGGCCTGTTCGTAATTACGCCCGCGACGCTCATCGCGGCGGCGGCGCCGTGGACCCTTCGCGAGGTGCTCACCGCGGCGGCCGGTACGCTGCTCGGACCGCCGCTCCTGCTGCTCGCAATCCTCGCGTTCGACGTCCTGCGCGGCGCCGAAAGCGCCGGCGCCCTCCCGGCGGCCGTGTTCACCGGTGTGTTCTACTTCAGCGGCATCCCGACCATCGTCGGGCTGCTCGGCTGCATGGCCGCCTCGACGCTCACTCGGCGAAACGTTCCGCCACCGCGAACCGCACCCACAGAGTGAGCCCGGTGCGCAGCACTCAGCACGAAGAACTCAGCACGAAGAACTCAGCACTCAGGACTCTTCCCTCTGCCTACGGCGTCTGGAGGATCCGCTCCTACTCGCGCTGGAACTCCTCGTTCGTGAGCTTCCCCATGTCGTGCAGGTTCGCCAGCAGGTCCAGTTCCTCCGTGCGAGATATCCGCCGTGCCACGCCCTCCCGCGCCTCGATCTCGGCCAGCACCCGCTCCTCGGGCGTCGCCGCCGGCGGCCTGAAAATGAGGTAGGCAAGCGTGCCGAGCACCGGGAACAGCACGATCACGACCAGCCAGAGCGCCGTCGCCACGTTCGAAAGATCGTCGCGCCGAAACAGGTCGATGATCGCGTACACCCAGATCAGCGTGAGCGGGATGGTAATGAGCAGAATCCAGAGCACTTCGTACCAGTCCATCTGACTCCCTCCGGGGCAGCGCGTTCTGCAGGAACAGCCGCTGGATTCTAGGAACGGCCCCACCCATCCCGGGATTTCGCTGGGTAACACTTCGGCCCTCACCGCCCCTTGACCAGGCACCAAACACGCTCTTGACTGGCTAGTCACTCGATGACTAGTATCGCAAACATGAACGTCCCCCTCGCGCTCCTCGGACTCCTCACCGTCGCAAACCTGCACGGGTACGACCTCAAGCAGCTCTGCGACCGGCTCCTCTCGCCCGGCCGCCCCATTAAGCAGGGCCAGATCTACGCCACCCTCCATCGGCTCGAGCGCGACGGGAACATCGCCGTCGCCGCCATCGAACAGGACGAAGGCCCGGAGCGCCGCCGCTACGCCCTCACCGAGCGTGGCCGCGCCGAAGTCGCCCAGTGGCTCGCGACCCCCGAACCGGCCGCACCCCACCTCCAGTCGGCGCTCTATGCGAAGGTCATCGTCGCGCTCCTCGCCGGGTACGCGGTCGACCAACTCATCGACACCCAGCGCGCAGCCCATCTCGAGCGCATGCGCGAACTCACCGCCACCCGGCGCACCGGTTCGCTGCCCGAAGTCCTCCTCGCCGACTACGCCCTGTTCCACCTCGAAGCGGACATCCGCTGGCTCGATATGACCGCCGCACGCATCGCCCAGCTCCGCCAGCAGGTCGAATCCGGCCTCGCCGACGCGGGCCTCGACCTCCGCCGGCCCACCGCCCAGTAGAGAAGGAGACGCCGATGACGACCGCCATCAGCACCGCAGTCGAACAGCCCGGCACGCAGCAGGCCCCGCCGCTCCTCACCGCCCGCGATCTCCGGAAGCGCTTCGGCCCGACCGAGGCCCTGCGCGGCGCGAGCCTCGAAGTCCAGGCCGGCGAAATCGTCGCCATCATGGGGCCCAGCGGCTCCGGCAAGTCCACCCTCCTGCACTGCCTCGCCGGCATCCTGCTGCCCGATAGCGGCGACGTGCGCTTCGCCGGCCGCGACCTCCGCCGCATGAGCGAAAAGGAGCGAAGCCGCCTCCGTCTCACCGAGTTCGGGTTCGTGTTCCAGCACGGCCAGCTCGTGCCCGACCTCCCGGGCGAGGAGAACGTGGCCCTGCCGCTGCTCCTGCGTGGCGATAGCCGCCGCACCGCCATCGCCACCGCCCGCGAATGGCTCGAAGAGCTCGGCGTCCCCGAAGCCATCGGCAAGCTCCCCGGCGAGCTCTCGGGCGGGCAGGCCCAACGCGTCGCCCTCGCGCGCGCCTTCGCCATCCAGCCGCGGGTCATCTTCGCCGACGAACCCACTGGCTCGCTCGACTCGCTTTCGGGCGAAGCCGTGATGGAATTGCTCACCGCCGCCGCGCGCGAACAGGGCACCACCGTTGTGCTCGTGACGCACGACGCCCGCGTCGCCGCCTATGCCCACCGCGAGGTCATCGTGCGCGATGGCCGGGTGACGAACGGAGCCGCGCTGTGAGCGCCGCGCTGCTGAACATGCGGCTCGCGTTTCGGTCGGCGCTTCGGCCCGGTACTGCCCGGGTGAGCACTGCCGTGCGCATCCTCGGCGTCGCCTTCGCCACGCTCGTCCTGCTGCTTGCGTCCAGCGCCGAAGGGGCCCTCGAACGCCGCGGCGACCGTGTGACCTGGCGCACCGAAGCCGCGTTCGACATGGCCGACGGCATCACGCCGGACAACGCGTGGGTGCAGATCATGTGGCTCAACGATTACTACTACGGCCACAAGGTCGAGCACGTGCGCATCGCACAACATGCGCCCGAAGCCCAGGTTCCGCCCGGGCTCCCGCGCATCCCCGGGCCGGGCGAGGTGTTCGTCTCACCCGCGCTCGCGAAGCTCATCGAAGCCGACCCCGACGTTCTCGGCCGCCGCTACGGAGACACCATCGCCGGCACGATTTCGAACGACGGCCTCGCCGATCCCGGCGAACTGGTCGCCATCACGGGGTACACGCCGGAGGAGCTCCGCAACCACGGCATGTTCTACCGCGAACTCCCCGGCGGCTACCGCGAGTCCGGCATCACGCTGTTCATGCGCGTCGTCATCATCATCGGCGTCGTCGTGCTGCTCTTCCCGATCGCGATGTTCATCGGCTCGGCCGCACGCCTGAACGCCCAGGAGAGCGACGCCCGCCTCGCCGCCTACCGCCTCGCCGGCGCCGACCCGGAACGCGTTCGCTGGATCGTCGCGTGGGAATCGCTGCTCTCGGCGGTGCCGGGTGCAATCGCGGGGCTCCTGCTCTTCTTCGCGGTCCGGCCGCTCGCCGCACAGATCGAATTCGGCGGCGACGCGTTCTTCACGTCCGACTTCACGCTGAACCGCCTGAGCGTGCTGGCGCTGCTGCTCGTCCCCGCCGTCGTCGTGGGTGCGTCGCTCGCCGGCCTCCGCGATGTCGAAATCTCGCCGCTCGGGGTGAGCCGCCACGCCGAACGAAAGCCTGTGCGGCCCGTGGGCCTGCTGGTCATGGCGCCCGGGTTCGCGGTGCTCTGGTGGGCGCTCGACGCGATGGCGACGAGCCCCGACCCGCTCCTCCCCTCCGTCGGGCTCGTCGTGAGCGTGATTCTCATCCTTGTCGGCGTCGCGCTCACGGGCACGTGGCTCGGGCAGGTGGTCGCCCGGGTGCTCGCCGCGAGCGTCCGGTCGGGGAGCGCCCTGCTCGCCTTCCGCCGCATCGTCGCCGACCCCCACGCCAGCTTCCGCACGGTCAGCGGCGTCACCTTCGCCGTGTTCGCGGGCACGCTCTTCCTTTCGCTCTCCGCCGCCCTCGAACGCGAAGTCGAAACCGAGCCGCCCTCGGGGCTTCGGCCGAATGTGCTCTGGGTCACCTACCCCGGCGGCGAAGTCCCCGACCTGGAGGGCCTTCCGGAAGGCACAATGGCGGTGGCGATGACTTCGATGGGCGCCATCTTCGCGGAAACCACCTGGCTCACCGTCCAGCAGGAGGACTGCGACGTGCTCGCCCGCATCCTGCCGATCGACGGTGGCTGCGACGGCCGCGTGATGGTGCGGAACGGCAGCGGCGTCGCTCCCGGCGACACCATCGAGATCGAAAGCGAACCACCCGTCGAGGTGACCATTCCCGCCGACGCTATCGTGTTCGAAGCCACCAACGAGGGCGGCTGGGTGCCCGACGTGCTGTTCCCGCCCGGGACGTTCGACTCGTCCGGGCAGTTCAACGGAACGGTCATGGTGGCCCCTCCCGACGGCTCCGGCCCCGGCGACCGAGTGTACGAAGAGCTCCGCACCGCGCTCGTTCGCGCCGCACCGCTCGGATTCGTGCAGGCCGCCCGCGAGTACGACGCCGAGGCCGTCGGGGGTCTCTCGACGATGCGCGACCTCGTGTACAGCGGCACCTTCGCGGCCTTCGCGCTCTCCGGCGGGACCGCAGCAATGACCGTCGCGGGCAGCATCCTCGCGCGCCGGCGACCGTTCGCGCTGCTGCGGATGTCGGGCGTTTCGCTCGGCGCGCTTCGCCGCACCGTGATGGCCGAAGCCACGCTTCCGCTCGCGCTCGTCTCGGTCTTCAGCGCCGCCACCGCTGTGGGTGTTTCGGCGCTGATGATCTGGCGCATCGGGCAGGGCTCCGTGCTGCCGCCGCCGGCGTTCATCCTGCCGTTGGCCGCCGGGCTCCTCGTGGGGCTGGCGCTCCCGCTGGTGACCCTGCCGCTCCTCGGGCACGCCACCGCCACCGAGCGCACCCGGTTCGACTAGCCCGCCGGCGGCGGCCACAGCCGGCCCTCACCCCGGCCCTCTCCCGTTGGCACGAGAGGGGGGAGAGCGGCCGGTCCCGGCGCGCCGATCAG
>CAZWBW010000033.1:5032-26563 GCA_964632355.1 uncultured Anaerolineaceae bacterium
CCGCGACCGTAAGGGAGCGTCCGGCGCCGTCCCTCGCGATCCCCGTCCATCCCGGCACCGGCCGACGGCCGTTGACGCCAGCGCGACAATACCCGCACACCAGCCCGTTCGTTCGAACGCAGCCCACGGAAGGAGGCGCACATGACGGCCGAGATCACCCCGGCGCAGTTCCAGGAAACACCCGGCCTCGGCGACTGGCGAGTGCTCGGCGATGGCGGCTGTGCCCACTTCCGCACCACGTCGCTCGCCGAAAGCGCTCGGTTCGTCCAGGCCATCAGCGAACTGCCCGCCGCCCGCGAGCACCCACCCGACATCGACATCCGGCCCGGCGGCGTCACCGTTCGGCTCGTCACCGTGACCGGCGACTACTTCGGCATGAGCGAACGGGACACGAACCTCGCGCAGCAGATCTCGGGCCTCGCCCACCGGCTCGGGCTCACCCCCGACCCCTCGGTCCTCCAAAGCCTGCTCATCATCCCGGGCGCGAAGGGCATCGCTGGCGTCATGCCGTTTTGGCGCGCCGCCCTCGGGTACGAACCCCGGCCCGACAGCCCCGACGAGGACCTCATCGACCCGAACGGCCGGGGCACAGCGTTCTGGTTCGAAGAGATGGACGAACTCCGCGCCGACGGCGGCGGCAACATCCACGTCGCCGTGTGGGTGCCCGCCGAACAGGCCGAAGCGCGCGTCGCGGCCGCCCTCGCCGCCGGCGGCCACATCGTCCGCGACGACTTCGCGCCCGCGTGGTGGACCCTTGCCGACGCCGCCGGCAACGAAGTCGACATCTCCACCATCAGCAGCCGCGACTGACCCGGGGCAGCCCCGTTACTTCACAGAGCGAAGCAAGTTCACTTTTCAAAGCATTACTCGTATGCCACGCTATACGGGCTTCGCCGTGGCGCACCTGTCGCCCGCGATACGTGGGCCGGCACCGCGGCGGCGCGCCACCTTCACCCAGGAGTGCAGCTTGGTCGGTCTCCGGAAAGCACTGAGCACCATCGCCGAACAGGGCGATAGCTTCGTCGTTGACGCCCCCGAAGGCTGGACGCAGGGGCGAACCCTCTACGGCGGCATCACCGCCGCCCTCTGCGCGGAAGCCTCGCTGCGCAGGTTCCCGGGGCTCCCGCCGCTACGCTCCGCCCAGTTCGCGTTCGTTGGGCCCGCAGCCGGGTCGCTCCGCCTGGAAGCGCAGCTGCTACGGCAGGGCCGGTCGGCCGCCATCACCTCGGTCGACTGCTACAGCGGCGAAGGTCTCGCCGCTCGCGCCATCTTCACGCACGGCGCCACGCGAGACAGCAAGATCGACCACGAGTTCGCGCCCACGCCCGAGGTTCCCGCGCCGGAAGCCTGCGAATCGCTGCACCGCACCGTTACCCCGGGCTTCTTCCAGAATTTCGACATCCGCCTCGCTGCCGGCGACCGGCCGATATCCGGTGGTAACGATCCGTGGATGCTCGCGTGGGTTCGCCACCTCGACGACGAAGGCGTCGACCCCGCCGTTTCGTTCCTTGCGCTGGCCGATGCGCTCCCACCGGCCGCCATGATCACCTTCCCGGAGCCCGCGCCCATCAGCACCATGACGTGGCACGTGGACTTCTGCCAGCAGCCGCCCGCCGAACCCGGCCACTGGTTCCTGCTTCGAACCGCCAGCGAACACGCGGCCGACGGCTATTCGCAGCAGGTAATGGACGCGTGGGACAGCAGCGGCACGCGCATCTCCACCGGCCACCAGACCGTCGCGATCTTCGGCTAACCGGAGCAGGCGCTACATCTGCTGGCAGGCCGGGTGTTCCGAAGGCCAGCGGTCATTCGGCTGGAGCGCCTCGTGGCACGCCTCGCTGATTCCGACGGCCACGATCACCGTTTCGTGCCCGTCGAAGGTGACCCCGCTGCCGGTAACGGTGCCCTCGGCCGGGATACCGGCGCATGCTCCCTGCGCCTTGAGTTCCCCGCTCCCCCGCACAACGCACCCCTCGGGCGGCACGAAAATGACGTGTGCCCTGTACTTCGGCGCGATGATGCTCCAGCTGAACACCTTCAGGCCGGAGTGCGACCGGTGCGAACCAAGGACCAGCCCGTACGAACCATCGGCCGGTGGCTGCGGCGGCAGCCCTTCGACAACTTCCGCATGCGACTGGCCCGTCGTGACGCTCACGCCGCGGCCGAGCACAAACGCACCGCCGGCCAGGAGTGCTACAAGGAGAATGCCCGCGCCTGCGAGGATCGCTCCGCCTCGCATCCTCACCTCTCCACCGCGCCATCCACGTGGGCGCGGGCACCGCTCACGGCCGAATGTAGCCTCGCTGAGCCGACCAATCAATTCGCGGTACGTTCGCCCGCGATAGAGGGCACGGCCGCCTAGAGCGGCTCGCCAACCGACTCGAGCGCCGCCCGCAGCAGCGTCAGCGCTTCCTCCGCGGGAGCCGCCAGCCCCGGCGCGGCGAACGTCTCCGCCAGCATGCCCGGGTTCTGCAGCGCCGCGATCGTCTCGCCCTTCGACACCCCTTCGCGCAGCGCGATGCCGCACGGGAGGAACGCGCCAACCGATGGCTCAGCCTCGAGCGCCGTGTGCGCCAGCCGCGGGTTGCACGCGCCGAGCAGCTTGTGCGGCGGCGTTTCGATGCCGAGCTTCGTCCGCAGCGTCGCCTGCACGTCGACCTCGGTCAGGATGCCGAAGCCGCGCTCCTGCAGCGCCTCGCGAACGGCGCGCTCGGCCTCGTCGACGGGCTTCTGAATACGGAACTGCAGGACAGGTGCCTGGGTCATTTCGCTTCTCCTTCGAAGTGATCGTCCGTCGGGCGAACGGAAGCCGACGGCGCCAGCGGACACGCGTTGAGCGCACCCATGGCAACCGGCAGGATCCCCGCCGCGGCCATCACGTAGCCAACGGGCGGGCCGATGAACACGCCCGCCGCGATGAGCCCGGCGCCGAGCGCGATGCGAGCCGCCCGGCCGCACGGCGACGTCATGAGCGACGCGAACGTCGCCGCCACGCCACGAGCGCCTGTTGTGGGTTCGAACTGCCTGGATCCTTCGTTTGCCATAGATTCCTTCTCAACGAAACAACGATGAATTCGCCGGCCAAACCGGCGTAGTTGCATCCGAATGCCTAGTTCGCCGCGAACGCCCCGGCCTTCTGCTCCACCTGCTCGCGCAGGCGCCCGCAGACAACGTCACACAGCTTCGTGACCGTGGGGTCGACCACGGTGTAGTACGCGGCGGTGCCCCGGGCCTCACGTTCGACGATGCCCGCGTCGTGCAGCGTGCGGAGGTGCTTGCTCACGTTCGCCTGGCTCATCCCGAGCCGCTCGACGACTTCGCCCACGTTCAGCGGGCCCTCGGCCAGCAACAGCCGCACAATGCGCAGGCGCGTCGCATCGCCCAACACGCGAAACCGCTCGGCGATGTCCTCCAGCATCGACTCGGGGAGACTTTCCGCCATCACTACCACTTTATCGTTGTACAGCGATGAAATCCAGATGTGTTTCCGGCGTCACTCGACACCGCCAGCACGTGAGGTGCATAGTGGCGCCTTCGACCGGACGCGGGCCCCGGAGGAGTCACATGGACTACAACGTCGAAGCTGTATCGCTCCAGGGCGGCCCCGCCATCGCCATCCGCGAAACCTGCCGGATGGAGGACCTCCCGCAGTTCCTAACCGACGCGTTCACCGAGCTCGACGCGTATGCCCGCGATGCAGGCGCAAGGGAGACCGCACCGCGGCTCGCCCGCTACCTCGCGGTCCTTCCCGAGGCGTTCGATGTCGAAGCCGTGATCCCGGTCGACACTCCCGTCGCGGGCTCCGGGCGCATCCACCCGGTGGAACTCGAAGGCGGTCCGGCCGTACAGGTGCTCTATGTCGGGCCCTACGAAGGCCTCGGGCAGGTGTACCAGGCCGTCGAAGGATGGGTACGTGAGCACCAGCTCGCCGCCATCGCGCCGGTCCGCGAGGTCTACCTCACCGGCCCCGAAACGCCGCCGGCGGAGCATCGAACGCTCGTCGTCCAGCCGATCGCCGAATCCTGACGGCCCGCCGCGCTGACTACTTCCCGCGGCCCTTCGCGCTGCGCGTCGCCACGTTCAGTTCGACCGCGGCGCGAACCAGCGCCTTGAACGCCTCCGCGTCGACCTGTTCGCCCTCGCGGATGTCGATCGCGCGCCGCACCTTCCCTTCGAGGCTCGCGTTGAACAGCCCCGCCGGGTCGTCCAGCATGGCGCCCTTCGCGAACGTGAGCTTCACGACCGACTTGTAGGTCTCGCCCGTGCAGATGATGCCGTCGTGCGACCACGTGGGCGTTCCCGGGTTCGTCGGCTTCACCCACTTGATCTCCTCGACGACCTCCGGGTCCGCCTCCTTGATGAGCTGGCGCATCCGCGCCAGCGTCTCGCCGCGCCAGTCGCCCAGCTCCGCGATGCGCCGGTCGATGAGTTCCGACGCCGGCGCTCCGGTGTCCGAAACCGGCTCTGTCATCTCTCCTCCCAGGGGCGCTTCGGATACCGCCCGGCCCGGCCCACGTCGCAGCCCGCCACTCCCCGCGTTCGAACCGCCGGCCCGGGCTCGCGCGCCCACCTTACCGCACCCCTCCCCGCCTTCCGCAACACCTCACCGGCCCGCGGGGACACGCTCCCAGAGTTCGTTGAACGCGATCGTGTCGAAGAAGGCGGTGCCGTCGACGACCTTGCCGTCGCGCATTTCCATCACCCACGCGTAGCTGTTCTCGTACACCTGGCCGTCGTTCGCAACGCCGCGGCCGTCCCACACCACGACCACGGTGTCGCCTTCGGCGAGGACCGAGCGGACGCGCACCGGCCGGAACCGGTCGCCATTCGCGAACCGCTCGGCGAACGGCGCGAGCACCTCGTCGATGAACTGCTGCGTGTTCGCGAACTCCTTCGAGACCGCCGAACGGCCCTCGACCCGCCACGTCATGTCGGGCGCGAAGATGTCGGTGATCGGCGAAGTTCCCGCCCGCCAGGCGTCGAACGCGGCTGCGACGGCGTTCCGGTTGTCATCCTGTCGTGTCTCCATGGGCTCGGCTCCTTCCTGTTGGGCCGCTCTCCCGGGCGTTCGACGGTACTCCCTCTGCCGGCAGATTGCCTCTGGTCGTACCGGAAAACCACCGCCGGGTATCCTGCAGGATGTGCGCAGATGTTATGTCGCGAATCGACCGAGAGCCTCGAGATAGCGCCGCGCCGCTTCGCTCGGCCTCGGGGCAGCGAGCACACCCGTGACGACCGCCACACCATGGGCACCCGCCGCGAGACACGGCGCGACCCGCTCGGGAGTGATGCCACCGATTGCCAGGACCGGGAGCGATGTGCACGCCGCTATCTCGCGGAGGCGGTCGACGCCCACACCCTCGCCGGGCTTCGAACCCGGCGGAAACACCGAGCCGAACACCACGAACCGCGCGCCCGCCCGTTCGGCTCGTCGAACGGCTTCCTCGCTGTGGACCGCGGCACTCGCTGGCAAAGGAGCGTCACGCCATTCGGACGGGATCGCGCGCTCGGGCCAGTGGACGCCATCGAACCCGAGCTGCGACGCGAGCGCCCCCGGCCCGTTCAGGAACAGCGGGACGGACCGCGGCGCCACCGCCCGCGCGGCCTTCGCGAGGTCCTCGAGTTCGCGGTCGGCGAGCCGTGGCGCCCGGAGTTGGATGGCGAATCCCCGCGGCGCCCTGGCCAGTTCGCGCAGGACCTCGAGCAGCCGCTCGTTGCCGCCGGCGGTGTCGAGGTCCGCGACGACGAGCAGCCGCGGGATCACGGCCACGCGGGTTCGACGCCCCCGATTCGCCCTTCGAGCGGAGACGACGCCTCGGCCCGGGACCGCCGCGGCATGCGGCCCGCCAGACGTGCCTGTCGCCCGGCGATGGCGGCCGCACGCATCGCCGACGCCATGAGGACCGGGTTGCGCGCCCGGGCCACCGCCGTGTTCAGCAGCACCGCGTCGCAGCCCAGTTCGAGCGCTATCGCGACGTCCGAAGCGGTGCCCACGCCCGCATCGAGGATGACCGGCACGTCGACCTGCTCGCGGATGAGCTCGAGGTTGTGCGGGTTGATGATTCCGAGCCCCGAGCCGATCGGCGAACCGAGCGGCATCACCGCTGCGCAGCCGATGTCCGCCAGCTTCCGCGCGACGATCGGGTCATCGGTCGTGTAGGGCAGGACGTCGAAGCCCCGCGACACCAGTTCGCGCGCAGCGGCGAGGAGCTCCTCCACGTCGGGCAGCAGCGTGTCGTCGTCCGCGATGACCTCGAGCTTCACCAGCGAGGTTCCCAGCGCCTCGCGCCCGAGCTCGGCCGTCAGCACCGCCTCGCGCGCGGAGTGACACCCCGCCGTATTCGGGAGCAACGCATATCCGTGCTCGCGAAGCAACTGGTACAGGTTTTCGCCGTCGTCGGCCTTCGGGTCGACGCGGCGCAGGGCTACGGTCACGAGCTCCGTACCGGAGGCTGCCAGCGCGTCGAGCAGCGTCTGCGTGCTCGGGTACCGGGCGGACCCGAGCAACAGCCGGGAGCGCATCTCCCGGCCGGCCAGCTGCCAGGTGTCGGGGGCCGTCGCAGTAGCGGTATTCGCGGTGTTCATTGTCATCCTCCCTGGACCGCGCGCACGATTTCGATTTCGTCCCCGTGCGCCAGTTCGACTTCGGACCACTGGGCGCGGCGCACCACCTCGCCGTTGCGCGCGATTGCGATGCCTTCGCAGTTGCCATCGACCAGGCTGCTCACCCGGGCGCCCGCCGGCACCCGCTGCGGCTTACCGTTCACGATGATTTCGAGCTGGGTCATGTGCGTGCCTCCACCCCGGCCGCGACCTGTACTGCGAAGCGGCCCGGGGCAAATGGTTCGAGGAGTGGGTCCATGCACCCGTCGCAGAGCAGGCCGGCCAGCAACTCGGCGGTGACGGGCGCCAGTTCGACGCCGTTGCGGTAGTGCCCGGTCGCCACGAACAGCCGCTCGCCCACCGCGCCGATGGCCGGCAGGTGGTCCCGGAGCGCCGGCCGAAACCCGACGCTGCATTCGGCGAGTTCGAGTTCCTCGATCGCGGGCGAAACGCGCACAGCCTCGCGCAGCAGTTCGTGGACCGCGCCCGCGCGAGCCCGTGCGTCGAACCCGCGCTCCTCCGCCGTCGCGCCGACCACGAGTTCGCCGTCCGCGCGCGGGACGAGGTACACCGCCGGCGATCGCACCACGTGGCGAAACAGCCGCTCGCCCCGCAGCCGCAGAATTTCGCCGCGCACCGGCCGCATCGGCAGCCGAACCGCCTCGCCCGCCAGCCCACCGGTCCACGCCCCGGCCGCCAGCACGAGCTGTCCCGCGACGAGCCGGCATGCCTCGCCGTCCTTCCGGTAGGTGACCTCGTGGCCGCCGTCCGTCTCACGGAAGCCCGTCACCTCCGCGTGGTCCACGAACGTGCCCCCGAGACCGGTGAGACCATGCAGGAGCGCCCGCAACAACCGCCGCGGGTCGATCTGCC
This sequence comes from uncultured Anaerolineaceae bacterium, assembly GCA_964632355.1. Taxonomy (GTDB): domain Bacteria; phylum Chloroflexota; class Dehalococcoidia; order Tepidiformales; family Tepidiformaceae; genus JALOAP01. The sequence goes on from CAZWBW010000033.1 coordinate 12,509, forward strand.
AGTCCGCCTCGAGGAGCAGCCCGCCACCGACCGCCGGACCGAGCAACGGTTCGAGCTGGCGCACCTCTTCCGCGCTGACCCGCCGCGCGGCAAGCCCGCGCTCCTTCTGAAACGCCTCCAGCTGCAACAGTGGCGCCCGGTGATCGCGGTGCGCGGCGACCACGAGCGTGCCGGTGCGATCGAACCCGGTGTCCATCCCGGTTCGCGCTTCGAGGCGAGCGATGAATTCGGGGTAGCGGCGGTGGCTTTCGAGTGCGAGCCGGGTCAGCGGCCCGGGCGCGACATCGGCTTCGGCGTACGGCGCGATCATCCCTGCCGCGACCCCGGCGGCGCTCCGCTCCCCGAGCGCGCCAGCTTCGAGCACCGTCACCTCGCGGCCGCGCTCCGCCAGTTCGTACGCCAGCGCGAGCCCGATGACACCGCCGCCAACGATGCAGACGTCGCTCATACCGCCTGCCCCTGCAGCGCCGCCTCGATCGCGCGCCGGCATTCGCGTGTCGCCTCCACCGGGCCGACCGCGGCGACCACCGCCGAAAGGACCGCGACCCCGTGGGCCCCCGCACGAAGAACCTCGGGGATGCGCTCCGCTGTGATCGAACCGATTGCGATCACGGGCACCCGCGCGTCGCGGCAGATGCGCGCCAGCGTTTCGAGCCCCATCACCGGCGCCGGATTTGCTTTCGACCGCGTGCCATAGATGGGCCCGACGCCGAGGTAGTCGACATCGGTTTCGCAGACGCGCATCGCCTCGTCGTAGCTGTTCGCCGTACCGCCGATAATCGCCGCCGGGCCGAGGATGGCCCGCGCCGTGCGCACGTCGAGGTCGTTCTTGCCGAGGTGGACGGCACTCGCGCCTACGCTGAGGGCCACGTCCGCACGGTCGTCGATGACTGCGAGCACGCCCGCCGCCCGGCAGATTGCCGTCACGTCGCGCGCCGCGTCCAGCAGCTCCCGGGTCGTCCACGGGCGTTTCTCGCGGAACTGGACGGCATCGGCGCCGCCCTCGACCGCCGCCTTCGCAATCGCTGCGTGGTCACGGGCGGGGTGGAGGGTCGCGTCGGTGAGTACGTGCAGGCGGGGGATCTGCTTCGCCGTCATCGCGCTGCGACCCCGCTCACCACGAACTCGCCGGCCCGCAAACGCCACTCGGCGGACCGCAGGTAGAAGAAATGGTCGGTTGGTCGTGCGCCTTCGCCGAGCGGCGGCCCGTGCCGAATCGCCTCCGTGAGGTACCGCTTGGCCCGCTCGATGGCCTCGACGAGGTTCGACCCCGCCGCGAGGTACGAGGCGATCGCCGCCGAGAACGTGCACCCGGTGCCGTGCAGGTTTCGGCTTTCGATGTAGGTCCCCGGGAACGTCGTGACGCCCTCACGGGTGACCAACACGTCGGTCGCGGGCGACTCCTCGAAGTGCCCGCCCTTCATGAGCACCGCTACAGGCCCGAGCTCGAGGATCCGCTGGCCCGCGCGTACCGCGTCGTCCGGGCCGTGGATCTTCAGCCCGCCCAGGTATTCGGCTTCGTGGACATTCGGCGTTACCACGGTCGCGAGCGGCAGGAGCTCCTCGCGGAGCGCCTTCATCGCGCCGGGTTCGAGCAGCGAATGGCCCGACTTCGAAATCATCACCGGGTCGACGACCACGTTCGGCAGCCCGCGGTCGCGAAGCAGCGACGCAACCAGCCGCGTCCGCTCCTCGTCGGCGAGCATGCCGGTCTTCACGGCGCCGACGGGAAAATCTTCGACGACGGCTTCGAACTGCGCGGCGATGAGATCTGTGGGCAGCGGCAGCGCGGCGGTCACGCCACGCGTGTTCTGCGCCGTGATCGCCACAAGTACCGTCAGCCCATACCCGCCGGTCGCGGAGATAGCCTTCAGGTCGGCCTGGATGCCCGCCCCGGCGCCACTATCAGACCCTGCGATGGTGAGGACAGTGTGCACCTGTGCTCCTCTCGGCCACGCCGGAGTGAGCACCTGCCGAACGGCATCCCGGGAACAACGGGTACGTGTCTCTACAGTCCATGCGCCATCCCTCCGCCGGTATTACCCGGATCAGGTTCGACGGGTATCTCTCAGGCCGGAGCAATCATTCTTCCGGCCACCCCGTGCGCGGCAGCGAAATCCTACCACCCACCGTCCCCGCTTTGCGACACCGTGGGACAGCCAAACACGATGTGCTAAAGTCTGGCCCGCCCGACGCCCCCGGGACACGGAGGTGCACGAGTGACCTGTCACGCTTCCGGCGGCCAGTTTCGCCGCCAGCTCGCCGAAGAAACCGCCGACATCTGGACCGCCATCGACGACCTTCCGTTCATCCGGGAGGCGGCGAAGGGCACGCTCGACGAGAAGGCGTTCGCCCTGTTCATCGCCCAGGACGTGCTCTACCTGGACGAATTCGCGAAAGTGCTCGCCCGCGGCGCGTTTTGGGCCAGCGACGCCGAAACACGGCAAATGTTCCTGGCGCACGCGGCGAACGTGTACAACGTCGAACAGGCGCTGCACGAAGGCATCGGCAAGGCAATTGGCCTCGACGTTCACGCGGTCCGGCGCGAGGAGCCCCGGCCCGTGACCCTTGCCTACACGAACCACCTCCACCGCGCCGCCGAAACCGGGCCGCTCATCGGGCTCGTGGGCGCGGTGCTCCCCTGCTACTGGATCTACCGCCACGTCGGCGAACGGATGGCCGCATCGCCGCCCGACCACCCGATCTACCGGCAGTGGTGCGAGGCCTACGCGTCACCCGAGTTCGGCGCCGCGGTCGACGCCCAGTTCGAACTCCTCGAACGGCTCGCACCCACTGCCGACGCCGACACGCTCGACCGCACCCGCCGCTGGTTCCGGCGGAGCATGCGGTATGAGTGGATGTTCTGGGACCAGGCCTACCGGCAGCTCGACTGGCCGGTGGGCTAAGGCCCGGTAGCCGGCGGACCGCTACGCCTCGCTTCCCTCCGCCCGGAGCAGCGCCGTGAACGATGTCGTGTTCGCGGCCGAGGCCAGTGCCAGTCCCGCCTCGACTATCTCCTTCGCGCGCTCGCGGGTGATGGGTTCGCCGGCAAACACGACCGCATCGAGCACCTTCGCTTCGAGTTCGTCGCGCGTCAGCGGCTTCGCCGGGTTCCCCTTCGCGACCGCATCACCTGCACGCTCCGTCCGGCCGCCGGCGTAGTGCACCGTCACCACGGGTGAACCGTCGTCGTTCGCGCCTTCGACGAGTTTGATGCGTTCGAAGAGCGCCTTCACCGCGGGGTCCACGTTCGCCGGTTCGTCGAACGCGGCGAGCGGCGTCGTGCCCGTGGCCAGCGCCAGCGCGACCACGAACGGCGCACTGAACTGCGCCTCGACCACGTGCTGCGGGTACTCCCGCCGCGACCGGGCGAGCGCCGCCGCCGGGAGCCCGATCTCCACGCGATCGATCCCGTCGTTCCCGGCGCGTTCGCGAATCGCCAGTGCCGCGTCGATGATCGTGTGCAGGTTCCGCCCGCAGGGGTACGGCTTCGTCGAAATGCGAACGCTCAGCAGCTTCTCGCCGAGGCCGTCGGTCACCGTTTCGCGCGTCCAGGCGTCGCGCTGGTACAGCCGGAAGAACCCGTCCTGCCCTTCGAACGCCCGGTGCGCGCCCGTCAGCCCCCGTGCGGCGAGTTCCACCGCGGTGATGGCGTCGCGGGCGGCGAACCCCGCCTGCAGCCGCTTCGAAAGCGACCCATCGGGGATGCACTGGCGGTTGCCGCTCGCCTGGCTGTAGGCGATGCCGAGCGCGTTCCGCATCTGTTCCGCGTCGAGCCCGCGCAGCCGGCCCACCGCGACCGTCGCGCCGAAGATGCCGAACGCCGAGGTGCGGTGCCAGCCGAAATCCTGCGTCGGAGCGAGCGCCAGCCGCACCGCCACATCGAGCCCCACGGCGGTCGCAGCGACGTACTGCTCGCCCGTGACGCCGCCCAGCGCATCGGCTGTCGCGAGTGCCGCAGCATGCACCACCGAACCCGCGTGCATCCCGCCGCCCTCGTCGAGCGTGTCGTCGTAATCGAGCGCATGCGCTGCGGTCGCGTTCGCTGCGGCGGCAGCGGCCGGGTGCAGCCGGAGGCCGCTCCCCCAGGCCACCGCCCGCCCGGCCGCGGACGATTCCGCGAACCACGCGCGGGTCTCCGGCACGCCGGGCGCGTTGAACCCGCCGAGCGCCACACCGATGGTGTCCACCAAATCGGCTACGAGGTGGGCGGCGACATCGGCCGGCACGGCAGTGGCGGGATAGGCCGCGGCGTGTTCGGCCAGGTCGAAGGAAAGGTCACGGGTCAAAGGAAAGCCTCCGGTAACTGTGGTGGGATGATAGTTGACTGAGTCTATCGACAACCTCTACTATCTGCCACCAGCACACACACGACGGTTTTACGCCGACCCGACCAACGGGAGGCCTGCCGCACTCGCGGCGTGCCTCCCGTTTTGTTCGTTCCGAGGTACCCATGGCCCGTTACCTGGCCCAACGCCTGCTGCTCATGATCCCCGTGCTCTGGGGTGTCGGGACGTTTGTCTTCGTCCTCCTGCGGTTGCTCCCGGGCGATGCGCTTTCGAGCTTCATCGAAGAGAGCAACAACCCCGCGGAGATCGACGCCCTGCGCGAAGAGATGGGCCTCAACGACCCGCTCCTCGAGCAGTACCTCGACTGGATGTCCGGCGCCGTGCGGCTCGACTTCGGCTCGTCGCTGCTCAGCTCCCGGTCGGTGCAGTCGGAACTCCTCGACGCCATCCCGGTCTCGGCCGAACTGGCGCTCATCGCGACACTCGTGACGCTCGTGGTGTCGGTGCCGGGCGGCATCGTCGCGGCGGCGCGGCAGGACACCCTGTGGGATCACGCAGCGCGCATCTTCGCCATCCTCTTCCTCGCGGTGCCGAATTTCTGGCTCGCGACGATGGCGCTGGTGCTCCCGGCCATATGGTTCGGCTGGATCCCGCCGCTCCAGTACCGCCCCTTTTTCGATGACCCGCTCACGAACCTGCAGCAGTTCCTGCTGCCCGGCATCATCCTGGGGCTCGGATCGGCAGCGCTCGGCGTTCGCATGATGCGCTCGCAGATGCTCGAAGTCCTGCGGCAGGACTTCGTTCGCACGGGCCGCGCCAAGGGCCTTCGCGACCGAACGGTCGTCTTTCGGCACGCAGCGCCGAACGCACTCATCCCCATCACGGCACTGCTCGGGAACGAATTCGCGCGCATCCTCGGCGGCACCGTCATCCTCGAGACCATCTTCGGGCTGCCGGGTGTCGGCCGCCTCACCGTCGACGCGATTTCGCAGCGCGACTACCCACAGGTCGAAATCAACGTCCTGTTCTTTGCGCTCGTGTTCGTCGTCGTGAACCTGCTCGTCGACCTCACCTACGGCGTGCTCGACCCGAGGGTTCGCCATGATTGAGCGCGCAGCTTCTACCGCAGCCCGGGTTCCCGTGGGCTCCCAGCGCAGCTTCGTCCTCCCCTGGCGCGGGGTGCTCACGTTCGCCCGCCGGAAGCCGGCCGGCGCCGCCAGCCTTCTCGTCATCGTGCTGTTCGTGGTCATCGCGCTGGCGGCGCCGGTCATCGCACCCTACGACCCGGCCGAAAGCCTGCCCGGCGCCCGCCTCCAGGGCCCCTCGTGGGACCACTGGATGGGTACCGACGCGCAGTCCCGCGACCTCTTCAGCCGCGTCGTCTATGGCGCCCGGCTGTCGCTCTTCGTCGGCATCAGCTCCGTCGCGCTCGGCACTGCGGTGGGCGCGCTGCTCGGGCTCGTCTCCGGCTACTTTGGCGGGAAGCTCGACCTGGTCCTGCAACGCTTCGTCGACATCGTGCTCGCCGTCCCGCTGCTCATCCTCGTGATCGCGATGGTGACGGCGCTCGGCCAGGGCACGTTCAACGTCATCCTCGCGCTCGCCATCGGGCAGGCGCCCCGGACCGCGCTCGTTGTCCGCGGCGTGGTGCTGCAACTCCGCTCGCAGCTCTTCGTCGAAGCCGCCCGGTCGGGTGGCGCCGGGCACGCGCGGCTCATGTTCCGGCACATCCTGCCGAACGCGCTCGCGCCGATCATCGTGCTCGCCACCGCGGGCGTCGGCGGCGCCATCATCGCCGAAACGTCGCTCAGCTTCCTCGGCCTTGGCGCACCGGTCACCACCCCCTCGTGGGGCGAAATGCTGAGCAACCACGCGCGCCGCTTCATGACCGTCGCGCCGTGGCTCGGCATCTTTCCCGGGCTCGCCATCACGCTCGTCGTCCTCGCGTTCAACCTCTTCGGCGATGCCCTTCGCGACCTGCTCGACCCCCGGCTGCGCTCCTGACCGCGCCGCCGGCACAGCTCACCCACCACACAGGAGGAACCCTTCATGACGCAGTCCACCCACCACCATCGCCGCTGGTCCCGCCGGCAGGTGCTCGGAACCGCCACCGGCGGCGCCGCTGCACTCTCTCTCGCCGCGCTGGGGGTGGGCTGTGGCGGCGACGATGACACCGACGGCGACGATTCGCCCGTAACCCTGCCGACCGTTGCCACCCCGGCATCGCAGCCGAAGCACGGCGGTGTGGTGAACCTCGTTACGGCGGAGAGCTTCCCGCACCTCGACCTGCACCGGCACATCGCGCCGACGCTGACGCAGGTCGCGAGCCTCACCACGAACCGGCTCCTGCGGCACAAAACCGACCCCTCGATCCGGCCCACCGACTACGAACTCGAAGGCGACGCCGCCGAGAGCTGGGAACAGGCCGACGACCTCACGCTCATCCTGAAGCTGCGGCCCGGCATCACCTGGCAGGACCTGCCGCCCGTCAACGGCCGCCCGCTCGTCGCCCAGGACGTCATCGCCGTGTTCGAACGGCAACGCACCAAGAAGGCCGAGTTCATCTACTCGTACCTGTTCGACTGGATCGACTCGATCACCGCGCCGGACGACCAGACGCTGGTTATCAAGGCGAAGCAGCCGACCTTCCGCGGCCCCGGCACCCTCGCGCTCCGCGAACTCCCGATCCTTTCGATCGAAGCCATCGAAGCCGCCGGCAGCCTCGAGACGGTCGACGCGTGGGTCGGCATCGGGCCGTTCATCCTGAAGGAGTGGCAAAAGGACGTCGCCTTCAGGTTCGAGCGCAACCCGAACTACTGGGAAGGCGATGGCCTGCCCTACCTCGATGGCGTCGTCATCCGCCAGGTTCCCGACCCGTCGGCCCGGCTCTCCGCGTTCCTCGCGGGCGAAATCGACCAGATCGAGGGGATCGAACCAGAGCTCGTGAGCACCGTGAAGAACGGCCGTTCCGATGCCCGCATCTACACCTTCTCCGCCGTGGGCGGCCAGCACTTCGCCTGGACCGTGAAGGGCGATAGCCCCTTCCGCGACCCGCGCGTCCGCAAGGCCTGGAGCCTCATCACCGACCGGCAGGGGCTGACGTCATCGCTCAACGGCGACCAGGCCGAGATCCGCGTGAGCCCCCTCTCGCCCGGCTTCACGAACTGGGCCCGCACCCAGGACGAGATCAAAGCCGACGATGTGTACGACGTCGCGGAGGCGAAGCGCCTGCTCGAAGCCGCCGGTTACCCGGATGGCTTCAAGACGACGCTCATGGGCCGCGCGAACTTCCCCGCAATCAACTCGTGGGTCGAATGGGCCGTGCGCCAGGCGAAGCAGGTCGGCATCGAAGTCCAGGCGGAAACCGTGGAGTCGGCCGTCTACCTGCAGGCTCAGCGCGACCACAACTTCTCCCACGGGCAGGTCTACTCCATCCGCGCCTACGACGACCCGGACGAGTACCTCTACCCGCTCTTCCACACCGGCGCTTCGAAGAACTACTTCGAAACCTCCGACCCCGATCTCGACGAGCTCATCCAGAAGCAGCGGGGTGTACTCGATGCAGAAGAGCGGCGAGCGATCCTGCACGAAATCGACCGCCGCTGGACCACCGATTTCAACTACCACACGTTCGCCAACACGCTCTACCGCAACGACGCGATCGCGAACCGCATCCAGAACCACCAGGTGCGAGTCGTGACCGAGTACTCGCAGCTTCGCTACGCCTGGCTCGAGTCCTGAGCCGCACCCGAGGAGGATTCATGACTGCCGCACCACCCGAAGAAACCGCACGCACCGCCACCGCGACCGCCGCACCTCCCGCGGCGCAGCCCGACCGCACCGCCCACCTGCTCGCCGAGGCCGAGCGGCAGGCCGACGACTTCGCGACTCGGGCCGGTGACCACGACCGCGACGCCTCGTTCCCGTTCGAAAACTTCGAGGCGCTGCACGCTGCCGGGCTGCTGAACATCACCGTCCCGCGCGAACTGGGCGGCGACGAAGTCGGGCTCGCCACGCTCTGCCGGGTCGTCTCGACCATTTCCCGGGGCGACCCGTCGACGGCGCTCGTCGCGGCGATGCACTACCTGCAGCACGCGAACATCCCGAAGAATCCGAACTGGCCGCGCGACCTGCACCATCGGCTGGTGCGCGAATCGCTTTCGGGGCTCGCGCTGCTGAACGCTGCCCGCGTCGAACCGGAGCTCGGCACCCCGGCGCGCGGCGGCCTCCCCGCGACCACAGCACGGCGAACAGACGGCGGCTGGCGCATCTCGGGCCACAAGATCTACACGACCGGCGCGCCCATCCTCCGCTACGCCGTCGTCTGGGCCCGCACCGACGAAGACCCCGTGCGCGTCGGCTCCTTCCTCGTACCGATGAGCGCGCCCGGGGTGCGCGTCGAAAAGACGTGGGACCACCTCGGCATGCGCGCCACCGGCAGCGACGACCTCATCCTCGAAGATGTCGAGGTGCCCGCCGACCACGCCGTCGACGTCCGCCCGCCCGAGGCATGGCGCGGCAAGGACCCGCAATCCGGCCACCAGGGCACCCTGGTGATCAGCGCCGTTTACAGCGGTGTCGCGGTGGCCGCCCGCAACTGGCTCGTTCGTTACCTGAACGAACGCGTGCCGACGAACCTCGGCGCGCCGCTCGCCACCGTCCCGCGCATCCAGTCCGTCGTCGGCGAAATCGAATCGCTCCTGCTGGTGAACGACCGGCTGCTCTTTGGCCTCGCCGAAGACTTCGAAACTGGCCGCCGCCAGCCCTCGGGCGTCGAACCCGGCCTCGTAAAGACCGTCGTGACGAACAACGTGGTCCGCGCCACGAAACTCGCGCTCGAACTGGTCGGGAACCCGGGCCTCTCGCGGAACAACCCCCTCGAGCGGCACTACCGCGACGCGCTCTGCGGGCCGGTCCACACACCCCAGGACGACACGGTGCTGCTCACCGCCGGGAAGGCGGCACTGGGCGTTCGGCCGTAACGTTCTGCCGATGGGCTCCCGGCGTCACCACCCCCCGGCGCCGGGAGCCAGCCGGTTCGTCCGCAACTGCAGGCGCGACCAGTGCTCCCCGATCGCCTGCACGAACTCCGGCCGCACCAGCTTCGCTCGCGCGACCAGCCGTTCGTTCGTCTCGCGCCGCACGTACACGCCCTCGGGCGGGCCATCCGTTAGCCTCGACGGCCCATCGAGCAGTGCGCGAAGCCCGTCGAGGTCGAAGCGCCCGGCCGCCAGCCGCGGCACGACCGCGATGCCGATCCGCGCGGCGAGTTCGTCGCGGCGGGCGGTGCTCCAGAACTCCCCGCGCGAACGGTCGTACACGTCGAACGCGAGAAACCAATCGGGGAGCCGCGTGTACTCGACGCTGTGCACCGCGTAGCACCACTCGCCGAACAGCACCAGGTCGGGAAACAGCGCGTCCGCGAGCTCTCGTTCGCGCGCGGCCATCCAGCGGAACAGCGGGCGGAACTGCGGGTGCGCGTGCTCGGGCGAAAGATACTGCCCCCGGTTCTGCGCGCGAACTACCCCGTCGTCGCCGGCCGAAAAGCCGACGTTCGCGCCGTCCACTTTCTCCTCGACCACGACCTCGCCGGAAAGTAGTTCGTCTGCCTCCTGCGGCGAAAGCACCTTGTCGTCGCGCGGCAGCCCTTCGCCCAGCCACGCAAGGTGCGGCGTTCGCGGGAACCGGAAGAACTCGCTCATTTGCCCATCTTTTCGGCGTACTTCTCCGCGATCGCGTCCCGGCAGAGGAACACGATCTTCACGCCGATCTCTTCGAGTGCGGCCGGCCAGGCCCACCACTTGCTGTCCAGCGCCTGCAGGATGGGCGGCCGCTCCGGCGAGGCCGCCGAAACCGCGAGGAACTTCCTGTCCGAAGGGTCGTATGTCACGCCCTCGGGCGGCAGTGGCAGTTCCTCGTACCCTCGCGCGTCGCCCGCCTTCGTCAGAGGCACGCGGGTGATCCGCTTCCCTCCCCACTGGTGGTCGAGCACCCACTTGAGGAACGCGTCGCCCGGGCCGGGCTGCCCGCGCGGGTTCAGCTTCCGCATGTACTCCGCGACGATCTCGCCCGCGTCGTCCACGAACAGGTGGCCATGCCTGGTCACCTGCAGCAGCGCCCGGGCGCTATTCGCGACGCACTCGGACGAGGCCTGCTCGGCGGCACCGTTCGCCGTCAGCGCCACGTTCGTGTCGATGACACAGCGCAGCGGGATTTCACTCATTCTCCGTCCCGCGACTGCATACGCCGCGCCTGCGCTTCGGTGCGCGCGACCAGGTCCGCCATTTCGTCCCCGAAGAACCCTTCCGGCCAGTTGCGGATGTTTCCGTACGCATCGACATCCAGTTCTTCGAGGCGTGCACCATCTGCTCCGGTGTGCACGAAATAGAGCGCCGCATCCTGCTCTGAAAGTGCTTCCTCTGCAATCCGCCGCTGCAACCGCCGCAAGAAGTGCTCGGAGTGACTTTCGATAATGAACTGGCATTCGCGCGGCTTCCCGTCTTCCTCCGCCCGGATTGCGTCGACGAAGAGATCTGCCAGGTCCGCCTGTACGCTCGGGTGCAGGTGAATCTCCGGCTGTTCGAAGATGACAATCGAACGCCGCGGTACGTAGAGGCATTCGACGATTACCGGGAGCACCTGGCTCACGCCGAACCCGACATCCGTGAGTTTCACCTCCGGCGATTTCGGCCCCGTTCGCACCAGGACTTCGTACTCCCTGCGGTGCGGGGCAATCGGCCGGATGTCGAAGTCGTCGATCAGCCGCATAGCGCGCAGCCGTTCGGCCACCAGTTCCGGTAGTTGTTTCTCCGGTTGCCCCGGCGCGAAGCTGAACGCCCGCTCGCCCGAAGCAAGGATGCACTCGACCGCGCGGTCGCCGCGCTCCCCAACGTGCTCCGGCACTTCGCCCGACCAGAGATAGAGCCGCTTCGGGTATTCGCGCAGCGGGCCCACGTAGTAGATGCTCGTCAGCATCCGCTCCAGTTCGAACACGAAGTCCGCGGTGAACGCCGCGTTCGGATAGAGGAGCTGCGCCTCGGGCGGGAATCCGTAGAACCGGAGCGGCGGCGGCAATGGACCGGCGCGGCCCGGGAATCGCTTCAGGTCGTACCGCTCCGACGAAAGTTCGAACTCCGGCTCCGAGTCCCCCACAGCATTCCGCTGCTGCATCGACAGGTCGAGCACGCCCTTCCCGCGCTGCAGCAACTCGTAGCGAAAGTGCTCTACCTCCGGCCGGTGCCGGCTATCGGCTCCGAGCCGCGCGTGAAACGCCAGCGCGTCGCCGTCGTACCGCTCCCCGGAAGCCGGGTTGTAGTACGTTCGCTCCCCGTCGAGGAGCCAGCTGAGTTCGAACTCGAGCGACCGCGACAGGTCGTGACCATGGACCACGTCCTCGAACGTCCCGGCGTCCACCAACGACCGCTCGTCGCCGAGGTGCAGTGCGCGCCGCCGGTCCGACGATTCGGCGGTCTGCTTCAGGAGCAGGAGGAGCTGCGGGATGCTGGTCTTGCCCGCGCTGTTCGCCCCGAACAGCACCGTCAGCGGCGCGAACCGAATCGGCCCGGTGTCTTCCCACGCCTTGAAGTTCCTGATTCGGAGGCTGGTGAGCATGCGGTCCGTCCTGCTCGAACGCCCGCTCACACCGTCCCGGCGCGCGGGCATCGCCGCGAAACGCTGCAGGGGGCACGGGGCTTCGAGGAAAGCGAGTCAGCGCGAGAATACCACGGCCCATCGCGCAGCCGCCGCGGCGCTCACCCCGCCGGCAGCCGCACGACGAACCGCGCCCCCCGCCCCGGCGACTCCGCGCTGATTCGGCCATGGTGCGCCTCGACGATCCACTTCGCGATCGCAAGGCCCAGCCCCGTGCCCGCCTGCGGACTGCGCGGCCGGTCGGCCCGGTAGAAGCGTTCGAACACCCGCGGCAGGTCCTCCGGCGGGATTCCCGGCCCCGTGTCGGTCACCGTCACGGTCACGCGCGACCCGCTGCGCCGCGACTCCACCGTCACGCGGCCGCCCGGCGGCGTGAACTTCAGCGCATTGTCGAGCAGGATCGCCAGGAGCTGCCGCAACCGCTGCGGGTCGCCGGTCACCGTGCCCGCCTGCAGGTCCGACCGCAGGTCAATTTCCCGCGCCTCGGCGAGCGCCTCCATGTCGCGAAGCACCGCGGCGAACAGCTCATCGAGGTCCACCGGTTCGCGCGCGATCGAGACCCGCCCTTCGTCGGCCCGCGCCAGCGTCAGCAGGTCGCCGACCAGCCGCGACAGGTGGTCGGACTCTTCGTTTATCGCCGCCACCTGGTCGATGTTGTGTTCGATGGTCTGCTCCGGGTGACGCAGCAAGAGCTCGGCGTTCGCCTTCACCACGGCGATCGGCGTTCGCAGCTCGTGCGACGCGTCGGAAACGAATCGCCGTTGCGTTTCGAGCGACTGGCGAATAGGCACAAGCGCCCGCCCGGCCAGCAAGAACCCGCCCGCCGACGCCAGCAGGATCCCCACGATGCCCACCGACCCGAGCACCACCGCCAGCAGGCGAAGCTGGTAATCGCGCGCCTCGAGCGAACGGCCTACCACGAGCGTGTACGTCTCGCCGTCGTCGCTCGTCAGCCCCAGCGCAAGCACGCGGTAGTGCTCCCCGTCGGCGCGGAACTCGTGCGAACCGGGTTCCGTCCCCGGCGAATCCGCCATCAACGACTCGACCGGCAGTTCGCCGGCATCGAACCCACGCGGGTTCACCACGAGCGACGCATCGGGGGCGATGACGAAGTAGAACACATCGGTCGACAGCCCGCGCGGGCCTCCCGGTGGCCGCGGCCCTTCCGACCCGAGGTGCACAACGAGCGGCGAACGGACGAGCTGCGCGAGGGATCGCCGGAGGGAATTGTCGATGTCGCGGTTCAGTTCGCGCGCCATGACCGCGTAGGTCGAAACCACGAGCACCGCGAGAATCGCCGTGAACGCGCCGGCGTACCACATGGTCAGGCGAAGCCGGGCGCGGGTGAACATCAGGGCAGGCGGATCGAGTAGCCGGCCCCGCGAACCGTCCGGATCAGCTTGGGTTCGAAGTCGCGGTCGATCTTATTGCGAAGGTAGTGGATATAGGTATCGACGATGTTCGACTCGGTGTACATGTCGTAGCTCCACACGAGGTCGAGGAGCTGCGAACGAGTGAGGACCTGCCCCGCATGCCGCATCAGCGTTTCGAGCAACATAAACTCTTTGGTCGTCAGTTCAATCCGCTTCCCGCCGCGAACCGCCTCGCGGGCACGCAGGTCGAGCCGCAGATCGCCGACCTCGAGGATGTTCGGCTCACCGGCCGCCATCCGGGAGCGACGACCGAACGCCCGCACACGAGCCAGCAACTCGGCCAGCGCGAACGGCTTCACGAGATAGTCATCCGCCCCGGCGTCGAGCCCGGTCACCCGGTCCTGCACCGAATCCCGCGCCGTTAGCATCAAGATTGGGGTGTGGTTGCCCGCCTTCCGCATCTGCCGCGCGATTTCGTACCCGTCCATCGAAGGGAGCATCACGTCGAGGATGACCAGGTCGTAGGGCTCCGCCATCGCACAGCCGAAGGCGGAGAAGACCGACGACGTGGGGAAGACGTAGATCTGGCCGATACCAAGCTCGCGGGCGAAGCCGACAGCATGGACCGGGCCCGCGCCGCCGAACGCGTAGAGGACGAACTCCTCTGGCAGGTAGCCGCTGCGATAGACCTGCGCCCGAATCAGGTCGGACATCTTGTTGTTGATGATCTCGTAGATCCCCGC
>CAZWBW010000034.1:0-22564 GCA_964632355.1 uncultured Anaerolineaceae bacterium
CGTGCTCGCGGGCGATGTTCGAAATGAGCTCCTGGATAACGACGGTCTTGCCGACGCCGGCACCACCGTAGAGGCCGACCTTACCACCGCGGACGAGGGGGGCGATGAGGTCGATAACCTTGATGCCCGTTTCGAGCACGGAGGGTGTGGTCTCCTGCTCTTCGAAGGTGGGCGGCTCGCGGTGGATGGGCCAGCGCGGTGCGTCTTCGGCGATGGGCATGTCGTCGATGGGCTGGCCGAGAACGTTGAACATGCGGCCGAGCGAGGCATCGCCGACGGGGACAGAGATGGGCGCGCCCTGGTCGATTGCGCGGGCACCGCGGCGGAGGCCGTCGGTGCTGTCCATGGCGAGGCAGCGCACCCAGTTGTTGCCGAGGTGTGCCTGGACCTCGGTGACGAGTTCCGTGCCGTCGTCGTGGAAAATCGAGACCGCGTTGTTGATCGGCGGGAGGTGATCGGGCGGGAACTCGATATCGATGACGGTGCCGATGATCTGGACGACGCGTCCTTCAACGGCGGCGGGGGCTGCGGTCATGATCTGCCTCCAAACCTTCCTGGTTCACCCCCACGCCCGTGGGGTTGTTTGGTGTTATGACTTGGATCCGAACGCCTTGAGACGCTCGGCCATATCCGGGCCTGCACCCGGGCTAGTCCGACGTTCATACGCCAGCCCATCCACGAGAGTGTAGCGCTGGCCTTCGTTCACGAGCCGCTTGTCGGCCCGGAGGGTATGCCAGGAGTTCGCGACGATGGTTGCCGCGAGTTCCTGGACAGTAGCCTGGAGTTGGTCATCGGGGACGCACTGGTTCGCGAGCCCGATTTCCACGGCGCGGGCGCCAGTGATTGGCGTCCCGGTAAACATGAGTTCCTTAGCGCGGATGGGGCCGATGCGCCGCGGGAGGCGCTGGCTCATGCCCCAGGTGGGAGTCATCGACCACTTGCCGTGCGTGTCGGCGAACCGCGCTGATTCGGCTGCAACGAGCAGGTCGCACGCGAGGACGAGTTCGAGCGCGCCGGTGTAGCAGTGGCCATGCACGGCAGCGATGACCGGCTGGGGAAGCGCCTCGATGGCATCGAGCGTCTCGGCCTGGAAGTGCGGCGAGGGCGCGCGTTCGCCCGCCTGGATCGCCTTGATGTCGTTGCCCGCAGAGAACGACCGGCCTGCGCCCTGGAGCACCACGCAGCCGACGCTTTCGGTCTGGTTCGCGATCTGGTCGATGTGCTGGCGGAGCTCGCCGAAAAGCGAAGGGCTGAGTGCGTTTAGCGACTCCGGCCGATTGAGCGTGAGCCAGGCGACGCCGTCGCGGTCTTCACGGAGCACGAGCGCGGTCATACTGCGACCCCCATGATGTCATCGACCGAGATGTCCCGGAGCTCCGCGAATTCGCGGTGGGGCCCGGGGAGGTCGAGGTCGCGAGTGTACTCCGTTCGCACGGCCCAGACAGTCATGCCTGCGGCCTTGGCGGAAAGGATGCCGGCAGGGGCATCTTCGATCGCCAGGCACTGCCGCGGGTCGGTGTCGAGCCGTTCAGCGGCGCGCAGGTAGATGTCGGGCGCGGGCTTGCCGTGTTCGATGTCGCTCCCGGTGATGCGAACGGGGAACGCCTCGTCGAGGCCGATGGCCTTGAGGCAGGCGTCGACCCACGACGCGCGCGAGGATGAGGCGAGCGCAAGCGGCATGCCCGCGTCGCGCAGTGCGTTCACCAGTTCAACCGCGCCGGGGAGGGGCGTGCTGCGAGTGCGGTACTGTTCGAGGATGATCTCGTGGTACCGGGGGACGTAGTACTCTTCGGGCTTCGAAAGGCCCATGTCGCGGATCATGTCGCTCCAGCCGGCCTTGGTGCCCATGTACGGCTTGTAGGCTTCGAGCGAGATCGACAGCCCTTCCTCGGCGAGGAGTTGGTTGACGGCACGGAAATGCAGCGGCTCGCCGTCCACAAGGACGCCGTCCATATCGAAGATGACCGCTGCGAACCGCGACAGGGTCAGGCCTCCTCGAGTGCTGCGGCACCGCCGACGATGTCGAGGAGTTCCTTCGTGATCTGCTCCTGGCGGGCCTTGTTGTAGGTAAGGGTGAGTTCGCGAACGATCTCGTGCGCGTTGTCGGTCGCGTTCTTCATGGCCACCATCTGCGCGGACTGGAAGCTGGCCGCGTTCTGCAGGATGGCCTCGTAGATCTGCATTTCGACGTAGCGCGGAAGGAGCTCTTCGAGCACCTCCTTCGCGGAGGGCTCGAAGATGTAGTCTTCGGCGAAGGCCTGGGCGGCCTCTTCACTCTCCATCTCGGGAGGTTCGATGGGGAGAATCTGCCGGATGACTGGCTTCTGCACGGCGGTCGACACGAGTTCGGGGAAGCTCACGAACACCCGGTCGATAGCGCCGTTGAGGTAGTCCTCGATGACGAGGCGGGTAATGGGGGCCGTTTCGGCCTGGGTGGGGTAGTCGCCGAGGCCGGTGAACTCCGCGACGACGTTGGTCTGGGCGCGGACGAAGAAGTCGCGGCCCTTCTTCCCGACGGCGACGATGGACACCGGCTCCTGCTGCATGGCGACGAACGTACCGGCCGCGCGGTTGAGGTTGGCGTTGAGGCCACCGCAGAGGCCACGGTCGGGCGTTATGTGGAGGAGGCCGATGTTCTGCACTGGCCGGCTCACGAGGAGGGGATGGCGAGCCTGGCCATCGTCGTCACTCTGTGCGGCGAGGCCGGCGATGACGGTGCGAAGTTTTTCCGCGTAGGGCTTCGCCTGCAGTGCGCGGTCCTGGGCGCGCCGCATCTTGGACGCGGCAACGAGCTGCAGTGCGTTGGTGATCTTCGCGGTGTTCTGGACGCTCGCGATTCGTCGCTTGAGCTGTCGGATGGTCGCCATGCTGTCCCCTTCTGCCGTACCCCTCTCCCGCTCTTGGGCGGGAGAGGGGTGACAGTACGTTCCGGCCTAGTAGGGCACGGTCTCCTTGAAGGTGGTGATCATGTTGGTGAGCTTCTGCTCGATTTCGGGTGTGAGGTCCCGGATGTTGTTGATGTCGTCGATGAGGTCGGGATGATTGCTCGCCATGTACTTGCGGAGCTCGACTTCGAAGTCCCGGATCTTGTCGACCGGGACGTCGTCGAGGTGGCCGCGCATGAGGGCGAAGATGATCGCGACCTCTTCGTGGAGCGACAGTGGTGCGAGCAGGCCCTGCTTGATGACCTCGTTCACGCGCTGGCCGCGTTCGAGCTGGCGGCGAGTCGCGGCGTCGAGGTCGCTGGTGCCGAACTGGGCGAAGGCCTGGAGCTCGCGGAACTGCGAGTGCTCGCCCTTCATACCGGCGGAGACCGCCTTCATGATCTTGGTCTGCGCGGCGGAGCCGACGCGGGAGACGGAGAGACCGATGTTGATGGCGGGCCGCTGACCGGCGTTGAAGAGGTCGGACTCGAGATAGATCTGGCCGTCGGTAATGGAGATGACGTTCGTCGGGATGTACGCGGAAACGTCGTTGGCCTGGGTCTCGATGATCGGAAGCGCCGTGAGGGAGCCACCCTTCTCGAGCTTGGCTGCGCGCTCGAGGAGGCGGCTGTGGAGGTAGAACACGTCGCCGGGGTAGGCTTCGCGCCCCGGCGGGCGGCGGAGCAGCAGCGAGAGTTCGCGGTAAGCCCAGGCGTGCTTGCTCAGGTCGTCGTAGACGATGAGGGCGTCGCGGCCGCTTTCCATGATCTCTTCGCCGATGGCGCAGCCGGCGTACGGCGCGAGGTACTGGAGCGCGGCGGAGTCGGACGCGTTCGCGGCGACCACGATGGTGTGCTCCATGGCGCCGGCTTCTTCGAGGGTGCCGACAACCTGGGCGACCTTACCGGCCTTCTGGCCGATGGCGACGTAGATGCAGATGAGGTCGCCGCCCTTCTGGTTGATGATGGTGTCGAGCGCGATGGCGCTCTTACCGGTGGAGCGGTCGCCGATGATGAGCTCGCGCTGGCCGCGTCCGATCGGGATCATGGAGTCGATGGCCTTGATGCCCGTCTGGACGGGGGTGTCGACGCTCTTGCGGAGCGTCACACCGGGGGCGATTCGCTCAACCGGGCGGGTCTTCTTGAACTGGATGGGTCCCTTGCCGTCGAGGGGGTTCCCGAGGGGGTCGATGACGCGACCGATGAGTTCGTCGCCAACGCCGACCTCGATAATGCGGCCGGTGGAGCGGACTTCGTCGCCCTCTTTAATGTCGAGGTAGTCGCCGAGGATAACGGCGGAGACGGATTCTTCCTCGAGGTTGAGGGCGAGGCCCTGGACCCCGTTTTCGAATTCGAGGAGCTCGGAGTAGCGCGCACCGCTGAGACCGTGGATGCGTGCCACGCCGTCTGCGGCCTCGATGACGGTGCCAACATCGGTGGCGACGACACCGGTGCCGAAGGATTCGATTTGCTCGCGCAGGATCGACGCGATCTCTTCAGCGCGTACTGGCATTCGGACGGTACCTCTTTCTAGCCATGTGCGGTGCGGGGATTAGCGCACTCCCTGGAGTTCCTGGCGGAGGCGCTTGAGCCGCGTTCGGACGCTCCCGTCGATGACGCGGTCGCCGACGCGGACGATCATGCCTCCAAGGATAGCGGGATCGACATGGGTGGTGGTGCGAACGGTCGCATTCAGGGAGGTGCTGAGCTTCTGCTCGATCTTCGCGAGCTGTTCGGGATCGAGTTCGACCGCAGTGGTGACGCGCGCCTCGACGATTCCCTCGAACTCGTCGGCCATGCGATTAAACGCCCGTTCCACCTCGGCGGCATCGCCCGAACGTCCCTTGGATACGAGGAGCCGGGCGAGGTTGAGGGCTTTGGGCGAGACATCCAGGACGCGATCGACCATAGCGATGCGCGTTTCCAGGGGGATGCTCGTGTCGGCGAAGACAGGAGCTGCCTCGGAGCGGGCAAGGGCGGTCGCGATGTCGGCGAGGTCGGCCCGCCACTGGGTGACGGTGCCGTCCTCGCGAGCGATCGCAAACGCTGCCTGTGCGTAACGCTTAGCGGCCTGGGGGTCTGCCATGCCCTAGTTCTCGCTAAAGGTGGTTTCGGCCAGCGTCTCGTCGATGATGCGCTGGTGGGCCTGCCGGTCGAGCGACTGACCGATGACGCGGGAAGCCGCAGTCACGGTGAGGTCGGCGAACTGGTCGCGGAGCTCGGCGATAGCGCGGTCGCGTTCGAGTTGGATTTCGGTCCGTGCTCGTTCGAGCGCGGCCTCGCGGTCGCGAGCAGCCTGTTCGCGTGCTTCGGCCTGGATGCGGGCAGCGATCGCCTGGGCGTTGCCGACGATCTCCTGGCCCTCCCGCCGCGCCTGTTCGAGCTGCGCCTGGATGTTCGCCTGCGCCTGGGAGGCCTCGGCACGCGCGATCTCGGCGGCGTTGAGCCCTTCGGCGATCTTCTGCTTCCGCTCATCGAGCATCGCGATGATGGGCTTGTAGAGGACAAGCCGCAGGATCACGAGCAGGATGAAGAAGTTGACGACCTGCGCGATGAGCTGGGGCAGGTTGATTCCAAGGGCATCAACTGCATCCATGAACGAACCGTTCCTTTGAACTTACGTACTTAGATGACGAACGCGATGATGAGCGCGGAAAGCAGAGCGTAAATGCCGATGGCTTCCGCGAACGCGACGGAGAGAATGAGGTTCGTCTGAATGGCGGCGCGGGCTTCGGGGTTGCGGCCGAGGGCCTCCATTGCCTTGCCAGCGAGCATGCCGATGGCGAGAGCGGGAGCGATACCGCCAATTGCCATGGCGAAGGCGGCTCCGATTGCCTTGGCGCCGTCAGTCTCGAGAACCACGAGAAACGGCAGGAAGCTGAGAAGATCCATTTGCGTGCCTAACCTCCGTGGCGCTTCCGTGTGGATAGCGCAATGGTGTTCCTGAGCACAGGCTCTACTGAGCCTGGAGTGCCTGCGGTTGGTGGTGCGGCTCGGCCGCACCGTCGTCGTGACCGTGGCCTTCGCCATGCTCTTCGTCGTGGTCGTCATGGCTGGAGACCGCGCCGATGGCGAACACGAGAAGCAGGAGTGCGAAGACGATGGCCTGGATGAGACCGACGAAGAGCTCGAGGCCGTAGATGCCGAGCGGGGCAATGAACGGCGCAAGGAAGGTGAGAATCAGCAGCAGCACGCTCCCGGCGAAGATGTTGCCGAAGAGACGGAAGGAGAAGCTGATGATTCGGATGAATTCGGAGACGAACTCAAGAATGCCGACGAACGTGAGGATCGGGCTCTTGAGGGGGTTGATGAAGAACTTGCCGAGATAGCCGATGCCAAGGGCCTGGAAGCCCCAGAACTGGATGAAGATGAAGGCGGAAACGGCCATGCCGAGGGTGAGGCTGAGGTCGCTAAAGGCGGGCCGGAAGAAGGGGTAGACCATGGCCAGCTTCGTGCCCGGGAAGTTGATCTCGGCGAAGCTGGTGCCTAGGGCCGCGCTCGTTACGGAGCCTTCGCCTTCGATGAGCTTGGGTGCATTGGGATCAGCTTCGAGCGCGGCGAGAGCGGCCTGTACGTCTTCGGCCGTGTAGTGGTGCTCTTCGCCCTCGTGCTCGGGGGCTTCGTAGTCAGTGAAGAACTCGGCGAGGGCGACGATGTAGGCGTCGAGCGCAGCGGACGGGTCGTCGCCTTCGTGGATGTCGAACTTGAAGGTGTCGGCGCCGGTCTTGGCGAGGGCGACGCCACCGGAGTTCTCCATTTCCCAGGCGAAGTAGTGCTTGTCCTCGTCGAAGGGCTCGCCTTCGGCGTACTGCGCCTGGATGTCTTCGAAGGCTTCGGTGCCGTAGTCGTGGGTGATGCCGATGGCCTTGAAGAAGGGGAGCAGGCCGAGCCAGTTCCCCATGAGGATGAAGAGGAAGAAGGTGGCGATGACCATGAAGAAGCGGCGGCCATGTTCGCGGCCGGCGATTTCTTCGATCTGGTCGAGCAGGAAGCCGACGACGGCTTCGATGAAGTTCTGGCCACCGCTGGGGATGAGGGTGAGGCCGCGAACGAGGGCCACGGAGAGCAGGATGAGCACGAGCATGGCCAGCCAGGAGGCCATGAGTGTGCTGGTAATGGTGAACGGCCCGATATCCCAGAGGGGATCGCCGGGGATGACGATATGGGGTTCGGGGCCGGCAGCGAAGATGAAGCCGGCGGCCAGCATTGCGATTACCGCGACGGCGATGATGGCTACCTTCAAATCTGCGTCACTCCCGTGGCTCGTCGTCGAGCCGGCGAATCAGTGGCAGGAGCATGCGGTATCCGCCGACGGCTGCGACGGCGAGGCCCAGCACGATCCCTATCAGCGTGAATGTGGGCTCAAGACCAGTCGCGGAGTCGGCCCATCGGCCGATCACTACACCGAGGATGAGACAGGTTGCGAAGAACCAACCCGCTCCGAGCAGGTAGGCAGTTGGAACCATCCAGCTCCAGCTGCCCACTTAGCCCTCCTCGGGGGCGCCCGGTCTCCAGACCCCCGGCATCATATGGTGTTTGTGAAGCAATGCGCAAGCGAGGGCGCTTAGTGATTTCCCCTATCGCTTGCGTTCATCGAAGTCATCGAGATCAAGGCCCTCGATAAAGTCCTTAAAGGCGCCGAGGCGCTCGAGTTCGGCGGGATCCACGGGGCGCCCGCGGCCTTCATCGTCGGTGGGCTCGCGTGGCTGGCCTTCCTCGTCGAGCACGACGCCGGCGCGGTCGAGAACGTCCTCCTCGGCAAAGATCGGTGCTTCGACACGAACAGCGAGCGCAATGGCGTCGGACGGGCGAGAGTCGACTTCCAGGGTCTGTCCATTGAAGTCGAGGACGATGCGCGCGAAGAAGGTGTCGTTCGAGAGATCGTTCACGACGATGTAGGCGACGCGCGCTCCGAGCTGTTCGATGAGGTTACGGAGAAGGTCGTGGGTGAGCGGCCTGGCCACGGAGACGTCCTGGAGGCGGACGGCGATGGCGTCGGCTTCGGCCGGGCCGATCCAGATTGGCAGGTAGCGGTCGGAGTCCTTCTCGCGGAGGATGACGACGCGCTGATAGTTCATCAGGCTGAGCCGGATGCTCTCTATCGACAGTTCCCGCACGTCCAACACCTCCGTTCGAGACAGGGCCTCGGCTCGATGATAGGGACGGGCTGATCAGGGAGTCAATGAACTTACTGGAGGGCAGCGCGGCGTTCTGCGGCTCGCTCTCTTAACGGCCGGATGTTGGTGACGGCGACGACGCCAATGCTGGCGGCCAGGAGGGCCATGACGGGCACGACGCCGACCACATCGGCGAGCGCGCCGGCGGCGAGAACGGGCACCGACGATGCGATGGCCGCCATCGCGGCCTGGGTGGCGTTGACCCGGCCCTGGAGGTGGAGGGGGACACGGTCGTTGATGACCGTCTGGCCTGCGACCTGCACGAGCGCGTAGGCGAACCCGAGCGGGGCGACGATGAGCATGGCAAGCGCGCCGCCGCCATCGAAACTCCCAATACTTATGTCGTTTAGCCAGCTGAAGATGCCGTAGCCCCCGAGGAACTCGGCGATGGGGTTCGTGAAGGTGAGCATGGCGAGCAGAATCACGCAGCCGAGGAACCCGGTGGTGCTGAGGACGGCGTGCGGGATTCGGCGGGAAAGGAACCCCGCGACCCGGAGGCCAAGCACAACGCCAATCGCGGCGGGAGTCAGGATGAGTGCGCCGAGATCCACGGGCATCTCGAGGACGTCGGAGATGAACGTGGGGATCAGGCCGCTGAGGATGATGAGCCCGGTGGAGATGAGCGTGAGTTCGATGGCGGCGTGCATGACCGCAGGATCCGCGCGCATGGCCCGCCACCCGGCAGACCACCAGCGTCCGCTGACCTGGCCGCCGACTTCGGCGCGAACCGGCTTTTCGAGACGCCCGATGGCGATGGCCTGGAAGGCGGCCAGGGTGAAGAGCGCGGCGCAGATGATGAACAGCGCGTCGGGACTATCGATCAGGCGGAGCACGACCGGCGTGAGGACGCCGAGCCCGAGGAGCTGGGCGGCGCCGCCGACAGCGTGGCTGATGGCGTTCGCCCGCGCGAGGTCTTCGCGTTTGACGATGGCGGGCATGATGGCGCCCTCGGCGGTGGTAGCGAACTGGCCGAACGTGGAGAGCGCGATGGCGACGAGGTAGTAGGAGACCGCGGTGGGGTCGGAGCGGACGAAGGCCACGCAGACACCCGCGCGGAGGATATCGCCGAGAAAGACGAGCAGCCGCTTCGGGAAGGTATCAGCCGCAGTGCCTGCGACGATACCGGCGACGGTCGACGGGACGACGAGGGCGAGTACGAGAAGCGAGCTGAGGAACGCTTTGCCCGTTTCGTCGACGATGAGCAGGACGAGCGCAAAGTTGAGCGCGTTCTGGGCGACACGAGACCAGAACCGCGTGAACGAAAGCATGCGGAAGGGGCGCTGCTGGAGCAGCCCGGGAGCGGGGGACTGGTCAGTCGTCGCGGCGGGAGATGAGCGTTCGTGCACGTGATTCGAACCGTCGCCGATCGAGCATGATCCTGCGGCCGCAGGTGAGGCATTCAATGCCAATATCGGCACCCACGCGGTAGACGC
This sequence comes from uncultured Anaerolineaceae bacterium, assembly GCA_964632355.1. Lineage (GTDB taxonomy): Bacteria > Chloroflexota > Dehalococcoidia > Tepidiformales > Tepidiformaceae > JALOAP01. Next base: position 9,534 of record CAZWBW010000034.1, read on the forward strand.
GGAACTCCCACCCACCGCATGGGTGTTGACGCCGCATACGGTACACGTCGCCGACGGCGATTTCAGGGATCACGCCGAGGATATTGTGGCAGCAGCGAGTTGGTCGCGAAGTTCGCGGGCGGCGTTCGCTGCAGCTTCAGCGAAATCGGGCCCCGTAGAGGCGTAGTAGATGCTGCGAGAGGCGTTGACGACGAGGGAGCCGGGCTGGGATCCGGCGGCGGCGATGACCTCGGCAGGGCTGCCGCCCTGGGCACCAACGCCCGGCACGAGGAGCGATGCGCGAGGCGCAAGTTCACGGACGCGGCGGAGCTCGGCGGGCGCGGTTGCCCCAACGACAAGCCCGATCGCGGGCGACCACGCGGTTACCGTGCGTGCAATGCGCTCGAAGAGGTGCTCGCCTTCGACCTGCAGGTACTGGAAGTCGGCCGCGCCGGGGTTCGAAGTGCGACAGAGAAGGTAGAGTCCACGCCCTTCGTAGGCGAGGAAGGGTTCGATGCTGTCGCGGCCCAGGTAGGGGTTAAGCGTCGCGGCGTCGAAGTTCCAGGTTTCGAACAGGGCACGGGCGTAGGCCTCGGCAGTGGAGCCGATGTCCCCGCGTTTCCCATCGGCGATGACGGGAATGTCGCCGGGGATTGCCTCCAGCGTGGCTTCGAGGGCGCGAAGGCCTTCGATGCCCCACTGCTCGTAAAAGGCGAGGTTTGGCTTGTAGCAGGCCGCGTAGGGCGCGGTGGCTTCGATGATCGCGCGATTCCGGGCGGCGACTTCGCTGATCGGTGTGCGGCGGGCGTCGGGGTCGAGGCCGACGCAGACGAGGCTGCCGGCCTTGCGCGAGCGCTCGGCCAGGCGCTCGAAATAGGTCACGGAAGCGCCTCCTCGGGGCTGAGTTCGAAGCCGAGTTCCTGCATCCGCTGGCGGAAGGCCGCGCGGTCGCCGGAGACGATGATGTCGAGTCGGCCTTGCTGTGCGGGCCCGGCTTCGAGGCCCTGTTCCTGCAGCACCTGGACCGCCCGGCGAGCGACTGGCTCGGACGTGTCGATGAGGTCGACGCCGGGGAACTCCGCAGCGATGTCGTCGGCGAGGAAGTGGTAGTGGGTGCAGCCGAGGACAACGGTGTCGGCGCCAGCTTCGATCGCCGGGCCGAGCGCGCGCCGAACGGCAGCGCGGGCTTCCGGGGAATTTGAGCGGCCGGCTTCGACGAGGTCGGCGAGGCCGTGGCCAGGGACGTTCGTGATCCGGGCGCCGCGCCCGAATTCGTCCACGACGCGGGCGTAGAGTTCGCCATCGAGGGTTCCCGGCGTGGCGAGAATGGCGACGTTGCCGGAACGGGAGCGCTGCGCCGCTGGCTTGAGGCCGGGGACCATGCCGACAAACGGGATTGGGAAGGCCTCGCGGAGGTCGGCGATGGCCGACGCGGAGGCGGTGTTGCAGGCGACGATGATGAGCTTCACGTCAGCCTGGAGCAGGCGATGGGTGATGGCAAACGACCGCTTTCGCACCTCGGCGGCGGGGCGAGGTCCGTATGGGAAGAAGGCGGTATCGGCGAAATAGATGACGTGCTCGCTGGGCGCGAGGCGCTGGAAATGGCGCAGGACGCTCAGTCCGCCGACGCCCGAGTCGAACACCCCAACGGGGCGAGAATCCATCGTGCGTAGCATAGCACCGGGTGCGTGAACGGTGACCCGGAGGCATGCTCGGAGCATGGTGCAACGAATCGACATAGCGGTGGTGCCCTCGGAGGCGCTTGCGATCCCGGCGGACGTGTACGTGGTGGTGGATCAGCTCCGGGCGACGACCACGATTGCGACCCTGTTCGAGCGAGGGCTACGACGGCTCACAGCCGTCGACGACATCGAAACCGGCAGGACGCGCGCAGCGGAGGACCGGGCGCTGCTATTCGGCGAAGTCGGAGGGCTGACGCCGGAAGGCTTCGACTACGGGAACTCGCCGGTGGAGGCGTTGGAGGCGCCGGTCGACGGGCGGGAGGCGGTGCTGTTCACCAGCAACGGGACGAGGGCGCTGTGTGCGGTAGGCAGTAAGGGCACGGTAACCGCGGGCGCGCTGGCGAACGTGAGCGCCGTGTGTGACGCGATCGCGGACCGCGAGCGGGTGGTGGTGGTGTGCGCTGGGACGGAGCTCGGGACGCGGTTCACCCTCGAGGATTTCGCGGCAGCGGGCGTGTTCGTGGAGGAGCTCCTGCGCCGCTCGGCGAGCGCGTCACTGGGCGATGCCGCGGGGCTGGCCCTGGAGGCCGTGCAGCGCGGCGAGGTTGAGCGGCTGGTTCGGCAGGCTGAGCACACCGGGAACCTCGAGAAGCTGGGCCTCGGCGAGGACGTCACATTCGCGCTGCGGCGGGACACATCGGCCTCGGTGCCGCTGGTGACGGCCTGCGGTCCGGGATGGGCAGTGTTGGAAGACGCCGCGCGCCGTTAGGTCGCCGAGGCGGCCTGGCGCTTCTCGTCGATGATGGCGTCGAGTTCGACCTTGAGGCGGTCGAGAACGGTGTCGTACGGGAAGGCGCCGAGGTGCTCTTCGCCCTTTTTGAGGTTCACGAAGGTGGGCGCGCACCAAAGCCCGAGGTCGGCGTCGTCAGTTTCGCCGGGGCCGTTCACGCGGCAGCCCATGACGGCGATCGTGATGTCGTAGTCCTTCGCGTATTCGGCCATCTCGCGGACCTTGAAGGCGAGGTCGACGAACGCCTCGTTTTCGACGCGGCTGCAGCTCGGGCAGCTGATGATGTTCAAGCCTTCGCCGAAGTTCCGCGGTACCGAGCGGAAGCGGCCGGCTTCGATGTCCTCGAGTATCTGGCGGCCGACATCGACTTCGCGCCACTTCTCTGCGAAGGGCAGGGTGAGCGAGACGCGAAGGGTATCGCCGATCCCTTCCGTGAGGAGCTGCTCGAACGCGATACGGGTCTTGATGGCGCCGTCCGGAAGCATGCCCGCCTCGGTGACGCCGAGATGGAGCGGCACTTCGGGACGGGCGGCGGCGAAGCGGCGGTTGCCGGCGATGACCTTGCGCGGATCGCTGTCCTTGAGCGAGACGACGTAGCGGGTGAAGCCGAGGTCGTCGAGAAACTGGCAGTGCTGGAGGGCACTTTCCACCATCGCGGTCACGCCTTCGAGGCCGGGTTCGTCTGCACCCTCGAACTTCGCGTCCATTTCGGGGTCGACGGAGCCGCAGTTCACCCCGACGCGGAGGGCAATATCGTGCTTCGCGGCGGTCTCGGCGATGAAGGCGACCTTGTCGCGCGCGGACTTCTGCTTCTCGTGGTGATAGAGGTGGCCGGGGTTGTAGCGCACTTTGGCGACGAAGGGAGCCACCTGCGCGATGAGCCGGTAGTTCTCCTGGAGGTCGACCACGAGGTTGGCCTCGGGGACGCGCGCACGGACTTCGGCAAGCGCCTGCACGTCCTTCGCGCTATCGACGGCGACGCGAACGAGGCCGGCGCCGGCTTCGTGGAGCATGCGCGCCTGTTCGACCGTGGCGTCGATGTCCTGGGTGCGAGTGGCACACATCGACTGGATGACGATGGGGTTGCCACCGCCGATGACCACGCTTCCAGCGCGAACGGGACGGGAAGGAGCTCGCTTCATTTCGAGTTCGAGTGTACCAGCGGGAGGAGGTGAGGGCGTTAGGGGCGCTTACAGGCTGGCGTGGCCCAGCACCCGTTTAGCGCTTTCCTTAGCCCCCATCGCAGGCAGGCAGCGAACAACATCCACAAGACGGTCACCAGCCTGCTACCGATCCGACGTTGAGCCGTCCCCGCAGCGACTGAACCATGGTTGATGCCGACCGACAACCATGGGGAGCGAGCCTGGTGCCGGTCCCGAGGGAAACAAATGGAATGGTCGTCCACGAAGACAACAGAGGAGCGTGAAGTTCCGAATCGGCTTTCGCTGGAAGAGCAGCAACAACTGGTGATGCAGTACACGCCGCTGGTGCGGCGCGTGGCGCGGTCGCTGCCGCTCGAAATCCCGGGGCTTCTGGAGTTCGAGGATGCAGTGGGCTACGGAACATGCGGGCTGGTGGAGGCCGTTCGGCGGTATGACCCGTCGAAGGGCACGAACTTCCACGCGTACGCCGTGCGGCGGATCCGGGGGGCGATGATTGACGCGTTCCGGCGTATGGACCGGCTAAGCCGGACGATGCGCCAGAAGGCACGAGAGGTGCAGCGGGCGCAGTCGGAACTCGAGATGCTCCTGGGACGATCGCCATCGGATGTCGAGACGGCGGAGCACCTCGGGATCAGCGTGGAACAGCTGCGGGACGCCGCGTCGAACGCGCGGTGGGTCACGGTGTCGCTCGATCGGATGCTGGAGAAGGACGAGGACGGCGACAGCTTCCCGGCGGCCGAGATGCCGACGGCGGATGAGGACATCGACTTCACGCGCGGATTCGAGGAGCGGGAGCTGTACGCGGAACTGGCCGATGCCGTGCAGGCGCTGCCGGAGCGGGAACGGATGGTCGTAGCGCTGTACTACGTGGAGCGGCTGACAATGCGGGAGATTGCGAGCGTGCTCCGGGTGTCGGAGACGCGGGTAAGCCAGCTCCATGCACAGGCGGTGAAGCGGCTGCGTCGTGCGATGCTGCGGAATGCGGCCTAACTGAAGCACGAAACATCGTCTCTGGTTGTGCTCGCAGTATGCGTTCCCGTGGTCTCGCGGTGACCGGCCGGACGGGGCGCAACGAAATAGATACGACCCGGCAGAAAGACCTGTTACGGGCGGAAATCGTGCCGAACATTCCAAGTGAGGTGAGCGCTGGACGCCGGCGCAACCGGGTGACGCCGGGGCATGGCCCCGGAAGTACCAAGTTCCCGGGGGGAGGCAATGGCTGAGCGACAGGATGAGTACCGGAACGCTGTCGCGTTCGTGACCCATACACGGGACTATCGTTCGTCGGATGTGCTGCCGGCGCTGGCGCGCCGTGGATACACAACGACGGAGCGGCCGCACGATCGAGAAACGGAGCGGCTGCTGGGGCAGTTCAATCCAGACCTCGTCGTGTTGGCGATCGATCCGCGGATAGAGAACGACCTTGCGCTGGTGCGGATGGTTTCGCGGGCGACGAAGGGGGCGGTGCTGGTGCTGGCGCCGGGGCCCCATTCGAACGGCCTGAGCGCGGCACTCGATGCTGGCGCGGACGTCTGCCTGCGTGACACCGACGGCCCGGAGATGCTGAGCGCGCAACTTGGTGCGCTCTCGCGGCGGCGGATGGCCGCGGTAGAGGAGCAGCCGGTCGAAACGCCGAGCGTGATCAAGGTGCGCGACCTGGTGCTCGACTTCGACCGCTGCCAGGCGGTGCGCAACGAAGAGCTCATCCCGCTGACGCCGACGGAGTTCAAGATCCTGGCCTACCTGGCGAAGAACGCGGGTAAGGTGGTGAGCCCGGTGGAGATTCTCCGGGCGGTGCAGGACTACACCTATTCGGAGCGGGAAGCGCAGGAGATCGTGAAGGTGTACATCCGGCGGATCCGGCGGAAAGTGGAGCTGGACCCGGCGGAGCCGAGTTACATCATCAACGTGCGCGGCTTTGGGTACATGCTGGAGCGGCGGTCGAACGGGCGCGAGGGAGGAGCGCTGCAAGCGGTCGCCTAGAAGCACTGTCGCGAGATGCTTTCAACGCTGCCGGGGCCTGTGGTCCCGGCAGCGCCATTTACCTTCGGTGCTAGAATGCGGGGCATGAACACCACGCTTGCCGAAGTACTCGACCTATCCGGTAATCGCCCGGTCCTGCGCAACGCGCTGGCCGTACGCGAAGGCATCGAAGAAATCGTCCGCCTGGCTGTCTTCGGGACAGACGAAGAGAAGGAGCTAGCGCGCTACGCGATCCACGCTGCAGCGCCGCAGCTGGGTGCGGTTTCTTCGTCCATCTGGGGCCTCTACTCCGCGCGAGGACGCGGGGAGGTCGGAGGGTTCACGGTTCCGGCGGTGAACATCCGCGGGATGGCGTTCGATATGTCGCGTGCGCTGTTCCGCGCGATCAAGGCGACCAACGGTGCGGCGACGATCTTCGAACTGGCGCGTTCGGAGATGGGGTACACGTACCAGGAGCCGGCAGAGATCGCGGCGGTCGTCCTCGCGGCGGCAATCGCGGAGGAGTATGAGGGCCCGGTGTTCATCCAGGGCGACCACTTCCAGGCGAACGCGAAGAAGTTCGCGGCAGACCCCGAAGCGGAGACGAAGGCCCTGGAGGACCTGATCCGCAAGGCAATCGCGGCGCAGTTCTACTGCATCGACATCGACGCTTCGACACTTGTGGACCTGAGCTATGAGCGTGTGGCCGACCAGCAGGCGCCGAACGCGAAGCTGACCGCGCGGCTCACGAAGCTCATTCGCGAACTGCAGCCGGAAGGCGTCACGATTTCGGTCGGTGGCGAGATTGGCGAAGTAGGGAAGCACAACAGCACCGTCGAGGAACTGTCCGAGTACGTCGACGGCTTCAAAGCGCTCGTCGACGCGGACGAGGTGGGCCTCGCGAAGGTGAGCGTTCAGACCGGTACGAGCCACGGTGGCATCCCGCTGCCGGATGGGACGATTGCCGAGGTGGCGATCGACTTCGACACGCTGCGGGAGCTTTCGCGGGTGAGCCGGGAGCGCTATGGGATGGCGGGCGCCGTGCAGCACGGAGCGAGCACGCTGCCGGACGAGCTATTCCACCGGTTCCCCGAGGTGGAGACGGCGGAGATCCACCTGGCGACGGGCTTCCAGAACCTGATCATGGACCACCCGCGGTTCCCCGGTGACCTGCTGGCGGAGATGCGGGCGTACGCGGACAAGGAGTTTGCCGACGAGCGGAAGGAAGGCGAAACGGACGTCCAGTTCTTCTACAAGACGCGGAAGAAGATGTGGGGTCCGTTCAAGCGGCAGACGTGGGATCTGCCGTACGACCTGCGGCAGGAGCTCGGCAAGGAGCTACAGGCAAAGTTCGAGTTCCTGATTCGGCAGCTCAAGGCGAACGACACCCGGGACATGGTCCTGAAGTACGTGGACCAGAAGGTGGTGGAGGTGGAGCCGCCGGTGATCGGCTCACGGGCCTAAGGGCCCCGTTTCCCGGGCCATTACGGTAGGAATCTTTACCTTCGTTCCGTTACGCTCGAAGGAAAGAGTCCTGCCTATTCAGGCAACGGGGGCCGTGCATGAGAGTGCTTGTCGTTGAAGACGAGGAGTCGATCGCGAGCGCAATCGAGCGTGGATTGATCAAGATCGGCTACGCGGTTGACGTGGCGTACGACGGTGTGGAGGCGCTCGAAAAGGCGAGTGTCAATAACTACGACGTCGTGTGCCTGGACCTGAACCTCCCGCGGATGGACGGGATCGAGGTCTGCCGGCGGCTCCGTGAGGATCGCTTCAGCGGCGGGATCATCATGCTCACGGCGCGGAGCGCGATTCGCGATCGTATCGAAGGGCTTGACGAGGGAGCGGACGACTACCTCGTCAAGCCGTTCGCGTTCAGTGAGCTTGCTGCGCGAATCCGCGCGGTGACACGCCGTGAAGGCGGCCTCCGGGAACCGATCATCAACACGCGCGGGCTGGAACTGGACCCGAACACCAACCGGGTGAAGCGGGACGGCAAGGACATCCACCTGACGCCGAAGGAGTTCGCGCTACTGTACTACCTTGCGCGAAACGAGGGGCGCGCCGTTCCGCAGGAAGAGCTGCTCGAACACATCTGGGATGAGCACGCGAACCCGTTCACACAGACGGTGAAGGTCCACATGAACAACCTGCGCCGGAAGATCAACGACGGTTTCGATGAGCAACTCATCGAGACCATCCGAGGAAAGGGCTACGTCCTCTAGGCTGAAACCCCCTGCGTTCACCCGGACTGTCCGGTTCCGGCTCACGATCTGGTACTCGAGCCTGTTGCTCGTGTTCGGGGTTGCGTTCGTCGTCGCGCTGAATGTCGCGGCACGGCTCGACCGGCCTTCGCAGCTCGAGCTGCGGGGTTACGAGATCATCATCGAGCGCACGGGGCCGGGCGGCGGCGTGAACGTCCAGCCGAACCTGGATGTGGCCGAGGTGGAAGACCGGCTGTACGCCGAGAGCCTGGAACGGCTGCAGTTGTGGTCGGCGTTTGCGGTGGTCGGGCTGGCGATCGCCTCCGGCGTTGGGGGCTATGTGCTTTCGGGCGCGCTGCTCCAGCCGGTCCGTGACATCACGCAGGTAGCCTCGGAGATCAGCGCGACGAACCTGAGCCGGCGGATCAACCACCAGGGGCCGGACGACGAGCTGAAGCAGCTCGCGGACACGTTCGACTCGATGATCGCGCGGCTAGAACGGACCTTCGAACAGCAACGCCAGTTCGTGCAGGACGCATCGCACGAGCTGCGGACACCGCTCGCAGCGATTCGCACCAACATCGAGGTAGCGGAGATGGATTCGCACCTTTCGGAGGAAGAGACGCGGACGCTGCTGGAGACGATCAAGGAGCAAACGGCGCGGCTGACACGGCTGAGCGAAGACCTGCTGATGCTTTCGACGAACGAACGCGAGGAGCCGCAGGTCGAGCCGCTGCCCCTGCTGGAGCTGGCGCACGACGTGGCCCGGCAACTCACGCCGCTGGCCGCGACGCGGGAGGTTTCGATCCAGGTGGAAGGCGACGCCTCGGTCAACGGGGTGGCGAACGCAGACCTCCTGTTCCGGGCGGTCTGGAACCTGGTGGACAACGCGATCAAGTACTCCGGCGAAGGCAAGCACGTCTGGGTGACGGTGTCGCGGCGCGACGGTGCGGCGGAGATTCGCGTGCAGGACAACGGGCCGGGCATCCCGCCGGAGCAGCGAACGCGGATCTTCGAACGGTTCTACCGGATCGATAAGGGGCGGAGCCGTGCGCAGGGTGGCACGGGCCTTGGCCTGGCGATCGTCCGGGAGCTCATCGAAAGCATGGGCGGCCAGATCTCGCTGGAGAGCGAGGTCGGGAAGGGTTCGACGTTCATCGTTCGGCTTCGCGAGGCCCCGGCGCAGCAGAAGCGGGCAGCTCCGAGTGTCCGCGAGGCTTCCGCAAGACGCGGAGTGTTGGTCGAGGAGTAGGATTGGGGCCATGGAAGGGCTACTGGACCGGCCGGCGTTGCGGCGTCTTCCACAGGTGGCGATTGTGCCCGAGGGGGACCGGTTCGCCATCGAAGTGAACCGCCGGGTGGTGCTGGAAGTTACTGACGAACTGGAGGCCCACCACTGGGCGAAGCACGTCACGGAATGCGTTCATTCGGGGATCACGAAGCCGGAGTTGATACGAGGGGAACTGCCGAGGCTGTGCGAAACAGCAACACGTTACAACCTCCATACGGGTTATCCAGCGGCTTCTTGACCCTCGTACGGCCACCCCGTACGTTGGCCTTCGAGCTCCTGGGAGTGCCAGTAAGCCTCCGCACGGCAGCGTCGACGTTCCTGTGGCCTACTGGTGGGAGTACACAAGGAGCCGACTTTTGAGCCGACTTCTCGATCGTATTGATTCTCCGCAAGACCTCCGGGGCCTGAGCTATGACGAGCTCGGGCAGCTCGCGGAAGAGATTCGCGAGTTCCTGGTGGAGACCGTCGCGTGTATCGGCGGCGGGGGTCACCTGGCGTCGAACCTGGGCGTCGTGGAGCTTTCGATCGCCCTGCACCGCCTCTTCGATAGCCCGCGGGACAAGATCGTCTGGGACGTGAGCCACCAGGTGTATGTCCACAAGATCCTGACGGGCCGCAAGTCGCGGATGTCGACTATCCGGCAGTACGGCGGGCTCTCAGGATTCGCGGACCGCAAGGAGAGCGAGCACGATCCGTTCGGCGCGGGCCATGCAGGAACGGCGATTTCAGCTGCGTGCGGGATGGCGGCCGCCCGCGACCTGAAGGGCGAGGACTACCACGTGGTTGCGGTGGTCGGCGATGGTGCGATGACCGCGGGGATGGCGCTGGAAGCGATGAACCACGCGGGGCACCTTGGCCAGGACCTCATTGTTATCCTGAACGACAACGCGATGTCGATTTCGCCGAACGTGGGTGCGCTCAGCCGCAACCTGAACAAGCTGCGGATCGACCCGCACTACCGGCGTGCGAAGCAGGACATCGGGAACATCGTGGAGCACCTGCCGCTGGGCAGGCAGGTGTGGGAAGGCGCCAAGCGGGTGAAGGCGAGCATGCGCGACTTGCTGGTGCCCGCGCGATTCTGGGAGCAGTTCGGGTTCGAGTACTACGGCCCGGTCGACGGACACGACATCCACGAACTCGAGGCGACGCTCACGCAGATCAAGAAGGTGCGTGCCAAGCCGGTGCTGCTCCATGTGCTGACCGAGAAGGGGCATGGGGTGCCGGAGGCGGCCGCTGACCCGATCAAGAGCCACAGCGGCACGTACTGGATGAAGAAGCAGACGGATCCGGACGCGCCGGCTCCGCCGCCGACATACAGCCAGGTGTTCGCGCAGGCGACGCAGGAGCTCATCGAGTCGGACCCGCGGGTGGTGGCCATTACGGCGGCGATGCTCGAGGGGACGGGGCTCGCGCCGGTACACAAGAAGCACCCGGACCGCGTGTTCGACGTGGCGATCGCTGAGCAGCACGCCGTGACGTTCGCCGCCGGGCTTTCGACACAGGGAATCCGCCCGATCTGTGCGATCTACTCGACGTTCCTGCAGCGCGGCTTCGACTCCGTGGTGCACGATGTGGCGATCCAGAACCTGCCCGTGGTGTTTGCTATGGACCGGGCTGGATTCGTCGGCGACGACGGGAAGACGCACCAGGGCTTCGCCGACGTGAGCTACCTGCGGTGTCTGCCGAACATGGTCGTTTCGGCGCCGAAGGACGAGCAGGAGCTTCGCGACCTGTTGTACACGGGCATTCAGCACGACGGTCCGTTTGCCGTGCGGTATCCGCGGGGCACGGGCCCGGGCGCACCGACGAACCTGCCGATGCGGGCGATCCCCATCGGGCGGGGCGAAGTACTGCGCGAGGGCAAGGACATTGCGCTCCTCGGCTTCGGAACACCGGTGACCGAGTGTGCCGGCGCAGCAGAGCTGCTCGCGAACGAGGGCATCGACGCAGCCGTTGTGAACGCACGCTTCGCGAAGCCGCTCGACGAGGAGCTCATCCTGCGGATGGCGCGGGAGACTGGCGGCGTATTGACGGCCGAGGAGAATGTGCGCGCGGGCGGCTTCGGTGAGGCAGTGCTGACGTTGCTTTCGGAGCATGGGCTCGCGGACAAGTTCCTCGGGGCGCTAACGATGCCCGATGCAGTTGTGGACCATGGACCCCAGGCCACTTTCCGCAAGCTGTACAAGCTGGATGCCGAGGGCATCGCGGAGACCGCACGGGAGGTGCTCTCGCGGCGCCGCGGGCCATCGGAATCCGATCCGCTCGCGAGTCTGACCCCGGCGTAGTGCGATGAGTGAACGGACACTGGAGGTGCCGGCGCTTCTCGCCCAGTACGGCGAGATGCTGGAGGAGGCGCTTCGCGACGCCGTGGGTCGCGGAGACAGTCCGCTGGAGGCCGCCGCACGGTACGTGATGGGCTGGGAGGACGCGGAGGGGCGGCCGACTTCGAACACGGGCAAACGTATTCGGCCGGCGCTATGCCTGCTGGCCGGGGAGCTGTTCGGCGGGCACGCGGAGGATGCGCTGCCGGCGGCGGTGGCCGTTGAACTCGTGCACAACTTCTCGCTGGTCCACGACGAGATCCAGGACCACGACCTGGAGCGGCATCACCGGCCGACGCTGTGGGCGGTGATCGGCGAAGCACAGGCAATCAACGTCGGCGACTTCCTGTACACACGGGCGATTGCAACGCTGGCCGAGGGCCCCGGCGACGCTGGACTGCGGATGCAGGCGCTGCAGGTGCTGAACCGGGCCATCGGGGAGATGATCGCCGGGCAGTGGCAGGACCTGTCGTTCGAAGAGCGGTTGGACGTTGGCGTCGACGAGTACCTGGAGATGGTCGGCCGGAAGACGGGTGCGCTGCTGGGAGCGCCGCTCGAGATGGGCGCAATCCTGGCGGGCGCCGACCGTGAAGAGGCGGCCGTGCTTGGACGCTGGGGCGTACAGGTTGGGCTCGCGTTCCAGGCGCAGGACGACTATCTCGGGACGTGGGGAGACCCGGAAGCAACCGGGAAGTCGAACGTGAACGACATTGCCCGGCGGAAGAAGACGCTCCCGGTGCTGCTGGGAATGGCAGACGGTTCCGCACGGGAGACGGTGGTTTCGAACTACGGCAGCGCCGACGGACCGCTGAACCCGGCGCAGGTGGCTGAGGTGATCGCGGCGCTGGACGCTGCGGGTGCGGGCGAGGCCACGCGCGAACGGGCGCGGGGGTATGCGGAAGCGGCCGACGCACTCCTGGAGGAATTGCGTCTCTCCGACGAACGGCGCGAGCAGCTACGAGCGGTGGCCCGGTACCTGGTAGACCGGGCCGGATAGTTGCCCCTTCGGCCGGGGTAACCTAGGGTCTCGCCGTGTTCGAGAACGTGCGCGAGGACATCCGCGTCGCCACGCAGTGGCACGAGGTGCCGATTGCCCGGCGCCTCTTCGGGGAGACCGGGGCGCGTGTCGCTGCCGTGCTACTTTCCCCGGAACTGCAGACCGTGCTCATCTACCGATTCCAGGCGTGGACGCGGCGGAAGAGGATTCCGTTGGTCCCGAACCTGTGTCAGCGGCTGACGATGCTGCTCGCGGGCGTTTCGATCGGCGACTACACAACCATCGGGCCGGGGCTGCTGTTGAACCACGGGCATGTCGTGATCGACGGGTTCACGGGCATCGGGAGGAACTGTTCCATCGCGCCGTTCGTGACCATCGGGTTGAACACCGGGGGCCCGGACCCGAGCCTGGAGGGTCCGCGGGTCGGTGATAGCGTGTTCATCGGGACGGGTGCGAAGATCCTCGGCCCGGTGCGCATCGGGGACAACGCACGCATCGGCGCGAATGCGGTGGTCCTGCACGACGTGCCGGCGAACAGCACCGCGGTCGGGGTGCCGGCGAGGGTGCTAGAGCACGAGTACCCGCTGGGGCCGACGAAAGAGTAGGGACAGCCCTCGCCGGTGCATCCGGCGAGGGCTGTGG
>CAZWBW010000034.1:22574-25818 GCA_964632355.1 uncultured Anaerolineaceae bacterium
GTTCGCCATTGCGGCCATGGCCTGCTGCATCTCCTCTTCGGAAACGTCGCGGATGTGGGTAGAGATGTGCCAGCGGTGTCCGAACGGATCGCGCAGCGTAGCGACCCGGTCGCCGTAGAACTCGTCGTTGGGCCCACGCTCTACGGTGGCGCCAGCCCCGCGGGCCTTCTCGACTACCTGGTCGACGTTCTCGACGTACATCTGGATTGTGACCGGCGTGCTGTCGCCCTGCGGGCCACGAGAACCCAGCTCGGGGTACTCGTCGGCGAGCATGACTACGGAGTCACCGATCTCGATTTCGGCATGCCCGACCTTGCCATCGGGTCCATTGACGCGCATGCGTTCGCGAGCGCTGAATGCGTTGGAGTAGAAGTCGATGGCTGCAGAAGCGTTGTTGACGGTGAGGTACGGGGTAACGCTGTGATACCCCTCGGGGATGGGATCGACCATAGGGCGCCTCCTTGTGGGTGGAACGGTCCAGTTGGCCACAGTTCGGGACGGCGCTGCAAGTGAACCACATCACACATCGAAAAGAGGGATGGGGGAGCGACGTACTCCCCATCCCGTCTATTCGAACACCGCGCTCAGCAGGTGTTTGGCAACGCCGTGTCGCCCATGAGATAGCGGTCGATGCCACGAGCAGCCTGGCGGCCCTCTGCGATGGCCCAAACGATGAGCGACTGGCCGCGAGTCATGTCGCCGGCGGTGAAGACGCCCGGGACGGACGTCATCTTGTTCGCGTCGGACTTAACGTTGCCGCGAGCATCGAGCTCGACGCCGAGCTGGTCGAGCACTCCGCCGGGTTCGGGGCCAAGGAACCCCATCGCGAGCAGCAGGAGGTCGACGTCCTGTTCGAACTCAGTGCCGGGAATCTCGCGCATGACCTGCCGGCCGCCTTCGTTGACCCATTCGAGGCGGACACCGTGGAGCTTCTTGAGCACCCCGTTTTCGCCGGAGAGGCGCTTCGTGAGGATGGAGTAGTCACGTTCGCCGCCCTCTTCGTGGGCGGAGGAAACGCGATAGATCATCGGATAGGTGGGCCAGGGCATCGCCTCCGTGCGAGACAGCGGCGGCTTCGGGAGCAGTTCGTACTGCAGCACCTCGCGCGCGCCCTGCCGGTGTGCGGTGCCCAGGCAGTCCGCGCCGGTGTCGCCGCCGCCGAGGATGATTACGCGCTTCCCCTTCGCATCGAGGGAGGGGTCGTAGGGGAGCTCGTCGCCGGCATTACGGCGGTTCTGCGGCGTGAGGTACTCCATCGCGAAGTACACGCCCCGCAGATCGCGGCCGGGGACATCGAGGTCACGCGGCTTCGTGGCGCCACCGGCGAGGCAGATGGCGTCGAATTGCGCGCGGAGGTCATCGCCGGTTATGTCATACCCGACGTTCACGCCGGGCCGGAACACGACACCTTCGGCCTCCATCTGCTGGAGCCGCCGATCGAGGACGTGCTTCTCCATCTTGAAGTCGGGGATACCGTAGCGGAGAAGCCCGCCGATGCGGTCGGCGCGTTCGAACACCGTGACGGAGTGGCCGGCGCGAGCGAGCTGCTGTGCGGCGGCGAGGCCGGCGGGGCCGGACCCGACGACGGCGACGGACTTGCCGGTTCGCACCTTCGGGGGCTGGGGCTTCACCCAGCCGGCGGCCCAGGCGTGTTCGATGATCTCGTACTCGACCTGCTTGATCGTGACCGGGTCGTTGTTGATACCGAGCACGCAGGCCGCTTCACACGGGGCCGGGCAAAGACGGCCAGTGAACTCGGGGAAGTTGTTCGTGGCGTGGAGGCGGTCGATGGCCTCGCGCCAGCGGTCGCGGTAGACCAGGTCGTTCCAGTCGGGGATGACGTTCCCGACGGGGCAGCCGGAGTGGCAGAAGGGAATGCCGCAGTCCATGCACCGGGCGGCCTGCCGATGCAGACGGTCGCGGGGGAACTCTTCATAGACTTCGAGCCAGTCGCGGACGCGCTCCTCGACGGGTCGCCGCCGGGGCGTCTCGCGTGTGTACTCCATGAACCCGGTTGGCCTAGCCACGGACAGCCTCCGCAGACTCGTTGATGGCGCTTTCGCGGGCGCGCCGCTGTTCGTTCAGCACCCGGCGGTACTCCTTGGGCATGACCTTGACGAAGTGGGCGGCGTTGGCGCCCCAGTCGCGAAGGATGCCCTCGGCGACGGTGCTACCGGTGTACTCGATGTGGCGTTCGAGGAGGCCGCGAACGACTTCGAGGTCCTCCTCCTCGGCGAGGGGCTCGAGGTCGACCATCTCGAGGTTGCAACGCCCGGGGAACTCGCCGTCGGGGTCGTAGACATAGGCGATGCCGCCGCTCATGCCGGCGCCGAAGTTGCGGCCGGTCTTGCCGATGATGACCACGCGGCCGCCGGTCATGTACTCGCACCCGTGGTCGCCGGTGCCTTCGACCACGGCGACGGCGCCGGAGTTGCGAACGGCGAACCGCTCGCCCGCGATGCCGCGGACGAACGCGGCCCCGCTGGTCGCACCGTAGAGGGCAACGTTGCCGATGACGATGTTCTGCTCGGGGACGAAGGTCGCGGTGGCCGGCGGGCGCACAACGAGCTTGCCGCCAGAAAGGCCCTTCCCGACGTAGTCGTTGGCGTCGCCTTCGAGCCGGAGGGTGATGCCAGCGGGCAGGAAGGCGCCGAAGCTCTGGCCGGCCGAGCCGGTCAGGTGGATGTCGATGGTGTCGTCAGGAAGGCCGGCGAAGCCGTAGCGCCGCGAGACCTCGCTCCCGAGCATGGTGCCCACGGTGCGGTTCACGTTGCGGACGGGGAGCTCGATGCGAACACGTTCGCCGCGCTCGAGGGCAGGTTCGGCGAGGCGGATGAGCTCGTTATCGAGCGCGTGTTCGAGGCCGTGGTCCTGGGACGTGACGCAGCGCGTGGCGACCGTGGGGGGCACCTCGGGACGGTAGAGGATGGCGGAGAAGTCGAGGCCCGTCGCCTTCCAGTGGTCGATGGCCGACCGAACGTCGAGGAGGTCGCTGCGGCCGATGAGCTCGTCGAGCTTGCGGAAGCCGAGCTGGGCCATGTACTGGCGGACTTCTTCGGCGATGAAGCGGAAGAAGTTGACGACGTGTTCGGCGCGGCCGGCGAACTTCTCACGGAGCTTCGGGTTCTGGGTGGCGATGCCCACCGGACAGGTGTCGAGATGGCAGACGCGCATCATGATGCAGCCCATGACCACGAGCGGGGCAGTCGCGAAGCCGAATTCTTCGGCGCCGAGAAGGGCAGCG
>CAZWBW010000035.1:0-2927 GCA_964632355.1 uncultured Anaerolineaceae bacterium
ATCTACGAGCGGACCGAAACCGAAGGCCCGCTCTTCGAACGCATGCGTACCAAGCTCGACGCCGTCGCCGCCCATGAGGGGATGTCGAACGTGTTCACTCTCCGTGGGGTCGACATCTGTCGCGTGCTTCGCTGCGAGATGGTCCCGTGCGACTTCCCCGAAGGGCCGCCGCGCCGAAACGTCAAGCTCGACCGGATGGAGGCGCTCTCACGGCACCTCGCCACCATCGACGACATGGAGGAGCTCTTCTCCGCCACCCTCAGCGCCTGCAACGAGCTCTTCGGCTACCGCCACGCGTTCATCATGCTGCTCGACGAAACCGGTGAGCGCCTCTACACGGTCGCGAGCAACGGCTACCCCGCGTCCGGCGCGGGGTCCGAAGTGCTCCTTGGCTCTGGCCTCATCGGGCTCGCCGCAGCCCGCCGCCAGTCCGTTCGCGTGACCCAGATGGCCCGCGACCTGCTCTACTCCCACGCCACGAACATGTCACGCCCCCCGGAGGACATGGAGCAGGTGATCCCTCTCCCGGTCCTGCCGTCGATCCAGAGCCAGCTGGTGACGCCTATGCTCGCGCACCGCGACGTCGTCGGTGTCCTTTGCTTCCAGAGCGAAAACCCGGGCGCCTTCCAGGCCGACGACGAGTATGTGATCGGCATCCTGGCGAACCAGGTCGCGATGGCCCTCGTGGCGCTTCGCTCATCCCAGCACGTCCAGCCCGAGCCCCGTGCACAGTCGGGCGCTCGGCCGGTGCAGGTGAAGCATTATTGCGCCGACGACAGCATCTTTCTCGACAACGAGTACCTGATAAAGGGCGTGGCCGGCGGCATTCTCTGGAAGCTCGTCCGGGCCTACCAGGACGAACACCGCACCGAGTTCACGAACAAGGAGATTCGGCTCGACCAGTCGCTCGGACTGCCCGACATAAAGGACAACCTCGAAGCCCGGCTCATCCTGCTTCGAAAGCGACTCGAGGAGCGCTGCGACTACCTGCGCATCGAAAAGTCGGCGAGGGGGCGCTTCCGCCTCGTGGTGACGCGCCCCCTCGTGCTGGTTTCGGTCGAAGGTGGTGGGCCGCTCTAGGTCCCCAGGACGTCCTCGTCATCGTCGTCGTCGTCTTCGTGGTTGTGGCCTGCAGCCGCCAGCGACGGGACGAGCGCGATATCCTGGCTATCCCTTCGCGGGCGCCGCGCCGGGACGTCCTTCAGCGCCTGCAGGAGCGTCCGCAGCCCGTCCGGGCCGGTACCCGCCGGCGGCACAACCATCGCCGTTCCCGAATCGCGGAGCACTCGCAGCTCCGACGGGCCCGCATCGGCGGCCACCGTCACGATGAGCGGCGTGGACGAAAACGACGCCAGCCGCACGAGCGCGAGCTGGTCCTTCAGCGTCATCGCCGCGAGCGGCCGTTCGATGAAGAGCGCGTCGAGGTTCAGCGGCCCGAGCGCCCGCAGCGTCGTGTCGTCCATCTCGGTCGAGGCCACGATCACCTGCCCCATCGATTCGACATCCACTGCCGCCGAGTTCGTGCCCTCCAGCGTGCTGATGACGAAGTCGCAGCCCGCTTCGCGGAGTGCGTTCGCGCCCTCCTCGTCGAGTGCATCCACCCACGCACCGGCACATATCTTCTCGCCGTCGAGCTCGCGAATCGTGGGGGCAATCGCCTGGCCGTTCGCGGCCTGGAACAGCACAATCTCCGCGCCCGCCTCCTTCGCCGCCTTCGCCGAGGCGGCATCGTTCACTAGCGCCCCCAGCAGCATTGCGGGCGGTTGTTCACGCGCAGCCTGCCCGAACCCGAATCCCCGCGGGCTTTCACGGCGCTGGATGCGCTGGATCTTCTTCTGAAGCTGGCTCATGTCTTTCCTCCGGCCTGGATGTCCGGCGCGGCGCGAACCACGCGCCCGCCCTGGATGATGGCGGCGAATTCGTCTTTGTTGGCCAGTGTGGCCAGGTCGGCGATTGGGTCGCGGCGTAGCACCAACACATCCGCTTCCCGCCCCGGTGCCAGTCGCCCCGCTTCGATGCGAAGCAGGTCCGCCGCCCACGCAGTTGCCGCGAGCAGCGCCCGCTCGGGCGATAGGCCATGCTCGGCCATCCGCAGGATCTCCTGCGCGTTCTCCCCGGGCCGATTCAGCGGCGTGCCCTGGTCGGTGCCCATGGCGAGCAGAACGCCGGCCCGCATCGCTCGCTTAAAACTCTCGATGTGGTCGGAGAGCACCTGCTCGGCTTTGTCGATCATGAACGGAGGGATGCCCGCATCGGCGCCCCCCTTCGCGATGTGCCACGGCGCCGTCAGCGTGGCCACGAGGTACGTTCCGCGCTCGACCATGAGCTCGATCGCCTCATCGTCGAGCCAGACACCGTGTTCGATGGAGTCCACGCCCGCCCGGATAGCGTTCTTGATGCCCTCGGTCGACTGTGCGTGCGCTGCCACCGGGCGGAACGCCTTGTGCGCCTCCTCAACGCCCGCGGCCAGCTCCGCTTCGCTCAGCGACGGCGATCGCGGGTCGACGCCGGGCGTCATCACGCCGCCGCTCGCGAAGAGCTTGATGGCGCGCGCCCCCGCCTTCAGCTGCTCTCGGACCGCCTTCCGCACCTCGTCCGGCCCATCCGCCTCGCGCGCGATGAAGCCGTGGCCATGGCCGCCCGTCATCGTCACCCCGAGCCCCGCCGCGACCACCTTCGGCCCTTCGATGATGCCCTCATCGACCGCCCGCGCGAGGTGCACGTTCAGCCGGTCGGCCGCGCCGAGGTCTCGAACTGTCGTGAAGCCCGCCTCCAGCGTCGCCCGCGCGAACGCTTCGGCCTTCCACGCGCGAATTGGCAGCGGCGCGCCAGCAGCGACGTTCAGTTCGTTCGGATCCCCGGAACTGGTCAGGTGTACGTAGCTGATATCGCAATATCCCAGACCTAAATATTCTGCCAGGGTATGG
>CAZWBW010000035.1:2937-5732 GCA_964632355.1 uncultured Anaerolineaceae bacterium
TCAATGAGTCCCGGCACCAGGTACCGCCCGGTGCAATCGAGCACGGCGACGCCTTCCGGCGCGGAGAGATCGCGCCCCACCCGTACGATCCGTCCGTGCTGGCAGAGAACATCGAGCCCCTCGGCAAACGAACGGCTCTCCGAATCGAAGACGAATCCGCCGCGTAGCAGCAGTCCGGGGGCCTCAGCCATGCGGGACTCGATGTGCGGTAATCACGGGGATTCATTGTCGCCTTGCGCTCTCCCTCGCGGCAACTAACTTCGCCGCCTCCCGTGCGAAGTCGAGGGAAGCGTGCAAACCCACTGTTCCGCTAAGGTGGATCGGAAAACCCGCACCACAGGAGGCACCATGGCGAAGCAGTACCCCCACCCGCCGGCGATGACCATCGACACCAACAGGTCCTACACCGCGAAGATCAACACCACCGCCGGCACCATGACGGCAGAACTCTTCGCCGACGAGGCGCCCATCACCGTCAACAACTTCGTCTTCCTCGCCCGCGATGGCTTCTACAACGACGTCATCTTCCACCGCACCATCCAGGGCTTCATGATCCAGGGCGGCGACCCGACCGGCACGGGCGCCGGCGGGCCCGGCTACCGCTTCCAGGACGAACCGGTGAAGCGCCAGTACCTCCGCGGGACGCTCGCCATGGCGAACGCTGGCCCGAACACCAACGGCAGCCAGTTCTTCGTGATGCACGCCGACTACCCGCTGCCACCGAACTACACCATCTTCGGCAAGCTCACCGACGGCGAAGACGTGCTCGACGCGATCGCCACCGCGCCCGTGAAGCCCTCCCGGAGCGGGGAGAACTCTGCGCCCGTCAACCCCGTGAAGATCACCTCTGTAGAAATCGAAGAGAAGTAGCGTTCGGAAGACAAAGCGAGGGGCGGGACCAGGCCCCGCCCCTCGCGGCAGGCTGCACCCGGCGACTACTAGCGAACAGCCTCGAGTTCCTGCTTCTGCGCCTCGATCACCCGCTCGGCGATGTGTGGCGGCACCTCGCCGTAGTGGGAGAACTCGAGCTCGAAGACCCCGCGCCCCTGCGTGAGCGACCGCAAGTCCGACGCGTACCGCTGCACCTCGGCCAGCGGCACTTCCGCCTCGATCACGCTCATCGAGCCATCGGGATTGATCCCCTGGATGCGGGCACGTTTCGTGTTTAGGTCGCTCACGATGTCCCCCGCGTTCGCCTCAGGCGCCCACACCCGGATCTGCATGATCGGTTCGAGCAGCACCGGCGACGCGCTGTTCACCGCTTCTTTGAGCGCCTGCGACGCCGCCAGCTTGAACGCCATTTCGCTCGAGTCGACGGGGTGGTGCTTGCCGTCGTACAGGATCACTTCGCAGTCGGTCAGTTCGTACCCGGCAAACACACCGCTCGCTGCCGTCTCGTGCACTCCCTTTTCGACCGCGGGGATGAACTCGCGCGGTACCGCACCGCCGACGATGCGCTCGCTGAACTTGAGCCCCGAACCCCGCGGCAGCGGATGCACTTCCAGCGCCACCCGGGCGTACTGGCCGTGGCCGCCGGTCTGCTTTTTGTGCGTGTAGTCGCCCTTCGAGGGCTTCGCGATCGTCTCCCGGTACGGCACGCGCGGCGTTGCCAGTTCAACGTCGATGTTGAACTTGCGCCGCAGCCGGTCGACCGTCACCTCGAGGTGCGCGTCGCCAAGGCCGGCCAGCACGATCTCGCCCGCACTGTCGCGGCTGAGCTCCAGCCCCGGGTCCTCCTCCACCAGCCGCTGGAGGCTCGGACCCAGCTTGTCGACCGCGCCCTTCGAGGCAGGACGGACAGCCATGCTGTACACCGGGTGCGGGAACGTGATTTCGGGCAGCTGGACCTGCTGCTCCTTCGTGCAGAGCGTGTCGCCGGTTTGCGTGTGCGCCAACTTGGCCACCACGCCGATGTCGCCAGCCTTCAGCTCGGGGACCGCGATTTGCTCCTTGCCTCGCGCAACGTACAGCGTGCCGAGCCGCTCGTCGGCGCCCTTGTTCGCGTTCCAGAGGTGACTGTCGGACTTCACCGTGCCGCTGAACACCCGCAAGTAGGTGAGCTTTCCGACGTACGGGTCCGCCGATGTCTTGAACACCCGCACCACCACCGGTCCGTCCGGGTCGGCGGTGATTTTCGTGTCGCCCACCTCGATCGGGTTGCGGTCCGCGGGCGAGGGGCCGCTGTACGCGATGTTGTGCAGCAGCTGCCGCACGCCAATCTGCTTGGTCGCCGACGTCACCACCACGGGGATGATGAGGTTCTGGTCGAGCCCGCCATGGAGCACCCGCCGGAGCTCGTCTTCCGTGAGCTCCTCGTCGGCGAAGTACTTTTCCATCAGCTCTTCGTCGGTTTCGACGATGGCTTCGATCAGCTTCGACCGCAGTTCTTCGGCCCGTGGCACCAGGTCCTCCGGGATGGGCGCTTCGTCGGGCGTGTATGCCTTGAAGTGCAGCAGGTCGATGACACCCTGGAACGTTTCGTGTGCGCCGATGGGGAGCTGCAACGGCGCGATCTTCGAACCGAACCGTTCGGTGAGCGTTGCCAGCACCGCATCGAAGTCCGCGTTCTCGCGGTCCATGCGGTTCACCACCACCATCCGCGGCAGGCCCAGCCGGTCGGCGACTTGCAGCGCCCGGTCGGTGCCCACCTCCGGCCCGGAAACGGCGTCGACCACCACCAGGGCCATATCGGCCGCTTCCGCCCCGCAGATGACTTCGCAGATGAAGTCCGCGTACCCGGGCGTGTCGATGAGATTGATCTTGCGGCCTTCCCACTCGACTGGCAGCACCGAGAG
>CAZWBW010000035.1:5742-18376 GCA_964632355.1 uncultured Anaerolineaceae bacterium
CTCAGGCTGAACTTTCGCTTGTGCTCGTCTTCGTCGAAATCGCTGACAGTGTTCCCGTCGGCGATACTGCCCATCCGCGTGATGGCGCCGCTTTCGAACAACGCCGCCTCGCCAAGTGTCGTCTTCCCGACGCTACCGTGGCCCATCAGGACGACGTTCCGGATGTCTTCGGTGTTGTAGGCTCTCATAGACGACACGCTCCCTTTCTATCGAAGAAATGAGGGGATGTCGGGCGATTCTACGCAGGTCGAACTTGCCCTCTCAATGGTGCCCACCTGCGCCTTTCCGTTTGAACCCCCGAAAGAACGTCAGCGGGTGGCGCGTTCGTCCCTCACTGTCGTGAACGAGGTGCACGCCCGATCGCTCGCAACTACCGCTCCCGCGGGCTAGACTCCATCTCGAATTCGCACGAATGTTCGTACTGTGACCGCTCGCACCTACGTCGCTCTCGACCTCGAAACCACCGGCCTCGATCTCGAACGGGACCGCGTGACCGAGATCGGCGCCGTGCGCTTTACCGAGGATGGCGACGTCCTCGAAACGTTCGAAACGCTCGTTAATCCCGGTCGTCCCATTCCGCAGTTCATCCAGCAACTCACCGGCGTAACCGATGAGCTGGTGCGCGAAGCCCCACCGCTCGAGGGGGTTGCGGACCGGCTGCTCGAATTCGTGGGTGACGGGCCCGTGGTCGGCCAGAACATCGGCTTCGACCTCGCGCATCTCCGCCGCGGCGGCGTCGAAATCGAAGTCCCGGCCATCGATACCGCCGAGCTCTCGCGCCTGTTGCTCCCCACCGCCGGTGCGCGCGGCCTCATGGAACTCGCGCAGGTGCTCGGGGTCGAAGCCGGGAATCACCACCGTGCCCTCCCGGACGCCCGGACGGCCGCCGCCATCTTTGTCGCGCTCTGCCGCCGTGCGGAGTCGCTCCTCCCGGCTCAGCGCCTCCAGCTCGCGCGGCTGGTCTCGATACACAACCCGGCGCTCGCCGAGGTCATTGCCGGCCCACAGTGGCAGGAGATCCCACCGGGAGAGCGCATGACCCCGCCGGTAAAGCCTCCCCCCGAGCTGCCCGCGCTCGTTCGCCGCGAGCCGCGCGACCCGGTGCCGGTTGCCCGCGTTCGCTCCGTATTCGAAGCGGCGCCCCGCGTGTTCGAAGGGTTCGAAGAGCGTCCGCAACAGCTCCGCATGGCCGAAGCCGTTTCCGAGGCGCTCGCCGACGGCGGACACTGGCTCGTCGAAGCCGGCACCGGCGTCGGCAAGTCGCTCGCATACCTCGTCCCGGCTGCCCTGCACGCGCTCCACAACGGGGAACGGGTGGTCATCTCGACGAACACCATCGCCCTCCAGGAGCAGCTCCTGCAGAAAGACATCCCTGCACTTCGAAAGATGCTCCTCGCGGCAGGCGTCATCCGGGAGGAAGGCGACCTCCGTGCTTCGCTGCTCAAGGGCCGCGGCAACTACCTCTGCCTCAAGCGCTGGACCGCCGGCTACGCGATGAGCATGGCCGACCCCGACTTCGCGCACCTTGGCGCGGCGATGCTCCTCTGGCTCCCCGAAACCGAGACCGGCGACCGCTCGGAACTGAACTTCGACTACTACGACTACCGCACCTGGCAGCGCTTCTCCGCGCAGGACACCGACTGCCTCACACGCCAGAACCCGTGGGTCCGCGAAGGCACCTGCTTCCTGCAGCGGGCTCGCAAGGCCGCCGAAAGCGCGCACCTGCTCATCGTGAACCACGCCCTCCTGCTGGCCGACCTCGCCTCCGGCGGGAGCGCCCTCCCTCCGTTCGACCACCTCATCCTCGACGAGGCCCACAACCTGGAGGACCAGGCCACGAAGCAGTTCGGTGGCTCGGTCTCCGCCCGGATGGTTACCGAGGCGCTCGAGGGCATCTATCGCCGCGCCGGCCGCGACCAGCGCGAATCCGGCGTCGCCGCTATCCTCCGTGCGTTCCCCGAGGGCACCGCAAAGGCCGCCGGCGACCAGCTCGAAGCGACCGTCACGAAGGCGCTGTCCTTCGTCGCTCCCTGCTTCGAAGCGCTCGCCGCGCACCTGCCCCGCGATGCCGACGACGACCGCGTCCTGCTCGACGCGGTGCGCTCCCAGCCCGCGTGGATGACGACACAGGCCGCCTGGTCTGAACTGGACCGCCAGCTCCGGGAGGTACACGAGCAGGCGCTGACCGCCGCCCGCATCGTGAACGACACCCGCCCGGTCGAAGAGCCGGATGTCCTGGCAGGCGAAATCGAATCCGCCGCCCGCAAGCTCGACGACATCCGCAACCGCCTGCGCGACTACTTCAGCAACGGCGACGACGACACCATCGTCTGGCTCGCTCGCGACGGGAAGTCCACCGCATCGGTCAACGCCGCGCCCCGTGATGTCGGCCCCACGCTCTGGGAGGAGCTCTTCTCGCGGCGCCGCACCGTTGTCGCCACGAGTGCAACGCTTGCAGCCGCCGGGAGCATGGAGTACGCGGCGAAGCGGCTCGGGCTTGACTCGCCGAAGACGCTCCAACTCGGCTCGCCGTTCGACTACGAACACTCCACACTGCTCGCCGCCGCGAACGACGTCCCCGACCCCGGTGAACCCGGCTACCACGAAGCCGTCGCACAGGCCATCGTCCGCCTCACGAAGGCCTCCGAGGGCCGGGCGCTCGCGCTGTTCACGTCCACCGCTGCGCTGAACCGTGTGACCGAGCTCGTTCGCCTCGAACTCGAGGAAGCCGGCATCGCCGTGCTCGCGCAGGACATCGACGGCCATGCGCGTCAGCTCATCGAGAACCTCCGGCGGACACCCCGCACGCTGGTGCTCGGCAACCAGGGGTTCTGGGAAGGGGTCGACATCCGCGGGGATGCGCTTTCGATGCTCATCATCACACGGCTGCCTTTCGCCCCGCCGACCGACCCGGTCCACCGCGCTCGCGCTGAACAGTACGAGAACCCCTTCAGCCAGTACTCGCTCCCCGCGGCGATCCTCAAGTTCCGCCAGGGATTCGGCCGCCTGATTCGCGACCGCACCGACCGGGGTGTGGTCGTCGTTCTCGACCGCCGCATCTACACGCGCCGCTACGGCGACGACTTCGTGGCAGCGCTGCCCCGCTGCGTGCGAATCAAGGCGAGTTCCGAGGTGGTTGCCCTTCGAGCCCGGGAGTGGCTCGAGCCGTGACGATGCTGCAACTCCCCCTCGAAGGCGAACGGGTGCGCCTCGAACTGGACGGCGAGGGTTCGGCGCGCATCATTCGGCTTGCCGACGGTGAGCCCACCGGCCACGTTCACTGGGAGCAGCGCGACGACACGCTCTTCGTTCGCGAACTCTGCATCGATGCTCCGCACCGTGGCTTCGGCCTGGGGTCAGAAAGCGCCCGGTTGCTCATCGCCGCCGCACAACAGGGTGGCTGGCGCACGCTCCGGGCCTGGGCACCGCCGGATCTCGGCCTCGCAACCTACTTCTGGAGTCGAATGGGACTTCGCCCCCTCTTTGGCGAGGGCCCCTATGGAGGCATCTGGTTCGAGCGGCGGCTCCGCGTGGGAGACTAGAGCTCCTGCGCGAGTTCTTCCACCAGCGCCGGAAGCGCGACGCTCGCCGATTCGCGAATCACGATGTCGGCGATCTCCGAAAGCGCCGTTTCGTTCGGGTTGATCTCGATCAGCGGCGCGCCGTGGCGCTTTGCCACCACCGGGAAGTCGGCCGCCGGGTACACCACCGCCGACGTCCCCACGGACAGGAAGACATCGGCCGACGCCGCCTGCCGGTACCCCTCGTTTAGCGCGTCCGCCGGGATCGGCTCACCGAACATAACGACGTCCGTCTTGAGGATGCCGCCACACTCAGGGCAAAGCGGAGGGAGGCGGTCCAGCGGGATCGTTTCCAGCCGGTCGCGCCCACCGCAGTTCATGCAGCGGACCAGGTAGCGGTTGCCGTGCAACTCCGTCAGGCGCTTCGACCCGGCTCGCCGGTGCAGGTTGTCGATGTTTTGCGTAATCAGGTGGGCGAGGCGGCCCATCTCTTCGAGCTGCGCCATCGCGATATGGCCGGCGTTCGGCTCCGCGCGGTCGATCGCCATGCCGAGCACACCCGAACCCTGCGCAATGACCTGTTGCCACCACTGTTTCGGGTCGCTCGCGAACAGCTCCCAGCCGTCGATGCTCGGATCCTCCAGCCGGGTCCAGATGCCGTCATCGCCGCGATATGTGGGGATTCCGCTTTCCACAGAGATGCCCGCACCGCTGAGCGCCACCGCATACCGGCTGCGCCGCAGGACTCGTGCTGCATCTCGGATTGCCTGGCTGCTAGTCATCTCGCCACTGCCCCACCTTCAGGAAGCCTCCCAGATACAGTCTAGCGGAGGGAGGTGCCTGTCCACGTCCGCTTCGAATTCGCGGACCTGTCGATCCCGCTCGGCGTCGCTCCACCCCAACTCCCGCTGCGCAATGGCCGCGACTTCGTGCCGGCAGCAGAGCCCCCGGCAGCTTCCCCAGGCGATGCCCGTTCGCCGAAGCAGGATGTCCGAGAGCGTCACCGCGAGTTCGTTCCGCACCGCGTACACCACCTCTCCCCGGATCGCGCCCGTGTGTTCGCAGATGACCTCCCGGCCTTCGCGGATCACCTGGCCGACTGCATCGCCGAAGACCCGCAGGTGCCGCCGTGTGCCAAGGTCCAGACCGCTTTGCACCAGGTCCCATTGCCAGCGGTTCGTCGGCGCGGGATCCGATTCTTGCACCGGAACGCCGTGCCCAACATGGTCCACAGCCTCCCGGGCCAGGGGCCGAAAGGTACTGAGCTTGCCACCGATAACGCTGTACAGGCCCGCTGGACCGCCCGCCTCCCCGTGATCCACCACCTCGTGCCGCCGCGTGATCGCAGCCTCGGGCCCGCCACGGACCTTCTGCAGCGGGCGCAGCCCGGCGTACGCGTACCGAACCTGTTCGCGGCTCACATCGAGCCCCGGGAGCAGCAGCTTCGCTTCTTCGAGCAGGTACTCGGTGTCTTCGCGCGTCGGGCCCACCGCGCCCGGGTCCCCGTCGTATCGGACGTCCGTCGTGCCGACCAACAGCAAGTCGTCCTGCGGTACCGCGAAGAACACCCGGCCGTCGCTCTTCGCCGTCGAAAGAATCGCGGCGCGCGGCATCCGGTCGCCGACGTCGAGCACGATGTGCGTGCCGCGTGTCACCCCGAGTAACTCCGGCGGCGGGTTCCCGGTGAGCTGGTTGACGGCATCGACCCACGGCCCGGCCGCATTGATCACCGTCCGAGTGGCTACCACGTGCTGCTCGCCGCCATGTTCGAATCCGATGGCGGTGACGCGGCCCCCATTGGTTACGATGCGCCGGACCGGGGCGTGGTTCAGCACGATCGCCCCAAGGTCCCGTGCCCGCAGCGCAAGTTCGAGCGTCAGCCGCTCGGGCGAACGAACCCTTGCGTCGTAGAACGCGAATCCACCGCGCGTTTCCTCGGGAAGGAACGGTGCATCCGAACAAATCCGCTCCCGCGAAAGCCTGCGATGTCGTGGCACCCCTCGGAACAGCGACAGGATGTCGTACATCCAGAGCCCGGCGTTGAGTTGCCAGCCGGGACGCCGCGTCCATGGCAACACGGGCAGCAGGAACCGCTGCCGCGAGACAAGGTGACCATGGGTCCGCAACAGCCACGTGCGTGCCCGCAGCGACTCGAACACAAGCCGCACATCGCCGTGCTCCAGGTAGCGAAGCCCGCCATGAATCAGCTTGGTCGACCGCCACGTGGTCCCGAACCCGAAATCTGTGGCTTCGAACAGGGCTACGCGGAGTCCGCGCCGGGCCGCTTCCAGCGCGATCGCACTCCCGTTGATGCCTCCGCCGATGACCGCCACGTCGAGCGGCGGCCCTTCGACGAGGTCTTTGGTCCGCTCATCAATCACTGTGCTGCCGCCCACCCCAGCGATCGTTCCACAGCGCGGCGCCACCCCGCCAGCCGCTCGTCGCGTTCGCGTTGCGACAGCCGTGGTTCGAACACCCGGTCTGCCTGCCAGAGTGCGCGAATCTCGTCCTCATCGGCCCACACGCCCGCGCCAAGCCCGGCGAGGTACGCGGCGCCCATCGCCGTGGTTTCCGTGTTCGAAGGCCGCACCACCGGGCACCCCAGGAAGTCGGCCTGCATCTGCATCAGGAGATCGTTCCGGGCGGCGCCGCCGTCCACACGGAGCTCCCGGATCTCCCCGCCGAGGTCGCTCGACATCGCGAGCGCCAGCTCGGCGCTCGAAAGCGCAATCGCCTCTAGCGCCGCCCGCGCGATGTGCCCCCGCTGGACTCCGCGCGTAAGCCCGAGGATCGCCCCACGCGCGTGCGGGTCCCAGTACGGAGCGCCGAGGCCAGTGAACGCCGGCACGATGGCCACCCCGCCGGCGTCTTCCACACTCGCTGCAAGCGCCTCGATCTCGCTGCTCGCGTCGATGAGCCCCACGTCTCGCAGCCACTGCACGAGCGACCCGGCGACGAACACCGATCCTTCGAGCACATATCGCGGCTCCCCGGCGGCGGCGTCCGCGCCGACCGACGTAAGCAGCCGGTTCGCCGACCGCACCGACTTTGCGCCGCTGTTAGCGAGCAGGAAGCAACCGGTTCCGTACGTGTTCTTCGCCTGCCCCTCTGCAAAGCAGGCCTGCCCAAAGAGCGCCGACTGCTGGTCGCCCGCAATGGCGAGGATCGGCACCTTGGCGCCGAATACCTCCTCGCTGGTTACGCCGAACTCAGCCCGTGACGGAAGCACCTCCGGCAGCACACTGCCCGGCACCTCGAAGATGTCGAGCAGCTTCTCGTCCCACGCGCACGAATCGATGTTGAACAGGAGCGTGCGGCTCGCGTTCGTGAAGTCCGTGACGTGCCGCGCGCCGCCCGTGAGCTTCCAGGTGAGCCACGAATCAACCGTGCCCGCGGCGATGTCGCCCCGCTCGGCCGCCCCGCGCAGTTCGGGGCGTTCGCGGAACAGCCACGTTAGCTTTGTCCCGGTGAAGTACGGGTCGATGATGAGCCCGGTCGCGGACTGGATCAGCGGCTCGTGGCCAGCCTCGCGAAGCTCGTCGCAGATGGGCGCGGTTCGCCGGTCCTGCCACACGATGGCCCGTCCCAGCGGCTCCCCGGTACGCCGGTCCCACGCCACCAGCGTCTCGCGCTGGTTCGTGATGCCGATGGCTGCGATATCGCGGGGCGAGCACCCCGCCGCCTCCAGCGCCGCTTCGATGGCATCCCGCGTCGACGCCCAGATCTCGAGCGGGTCGTGCTCCACCTGCCCCGGCGCGGGGTAGTGCTGCGTAAACTCCCGCTGCCCCGCGCCGGCGATGGCGCCCGCCGCATCGACGACCAGCGCCCGCGAACTCGTGGTCCCCTGGTCGAGGGCGAGGATATACGTCCGCGTCATCCCGCGAGTATATGCACGACCGGCAAAGTCCGCGATCAGCGCTCGGCCTGGGCCTCCACGCGGTCCAGCCGCTCCCGGAGCCGTGCGTTCTCCTCGCGCAGCCGCTCGAGGTCCTGCCGCAGCTGTTGCACTTCCTCGTCCGTCTTCGCGCCCTTCCGGAGTTCGAGCACCGCGGACCGCGCGGCACGCACCGCCCGCCCGTCGAGTTCCGAAGCCGCCATCCGCTCGAGCGCCGGGATCTGTGTCGCATCCTTCAGCGTCTTGAGTGCGTTGGCCGCCGCGACGCGCACGCGGAAGTCCGGGTCGTACGTGAACTGCGCGATCTGCTCGCCGAGTTGCCGCTTCCGGTCCGGGAAGAACTCGCCCAGTTTCGCCAGCGCACCGACGGCCACGGGTCGCGCCTGGAACGGCTGCCCGTACTGCGCCGCGGCCGTGATGGGGTCGAAGCCACGTTCGTCGCGAAGCTCCACAAGTCCGTCGATGCACCCGATGCGCACAACCTGCCGGAACGACGTCCGGTCGAAGTTCGCCATGATCGCGTCGAACGACCCGGGCAGGCGCAGCTTCCCGATGCTCCGGTTCGCTTCGGCTTCGACGAACCACGAAGCGTCGCGCCGCGAAAGTGGCACAAGGGCAGTGAGCACCGCCTCGTCGCCGCGGAACTGTCCGAGCGCTTCAACCACCGCGCGCCGCGCCTTCGGATGCCGCACCGAGAGCGCATCGAGCAGTGCATCACGCGCCTCTGTTGTGCGGATCTCGCCGAGCGCCTTCGCGGCCGCCGCCTGAACACCCCAGAACCGGTCGCCCTTCACCGCCGCCGCGAGTGCCTCGGTCGCCTCGCGGCCGCCCTTCTTGCCGAGCGCCTTCGCGGCAGTGGCGCGGCCCCAGATGTCGTCGTCATCCCGGAGTTGCAGCCGCAGTTCGCCGATCGACTTCTCGAACTCGAGCTCCTTCAGCACACGGTTGTACGGGTCGAAGCGGCAGAGGTCGGGCTTGCCCGGCAGCGGGAACACGAACGTATGCTCTGCCTCTGTGATCTCCACCTGGAACGACACCGGCCTTCCGCGCCCCGTTCGGAAGTCGATGGTCACCGGCACCCGGAAGATTGGGACACCGTCATCGGTCTTCTGCGTCTGCTTCACCGTCACGGTCGCGAGCTTTGCGTTGTCGTCCCAGCTCCAGCCGACCTTGAATTCGGGGTGGCCCGGGCGGAACACCCACTGGTCGAAGAACCACTCCATGTTCCGGCCCGTCTCGCTCGCGATCGCGTCGATCAGGTCCTGCGTAACAACGTTCTTGTCGAGGTTCTCCCGGCAGTACCGCTGGATCGACCGGAAGAAGGCGTCGTCGCCCAGCACGCCACGGAGCGTGTGCAGCACCATCGCGCCCTTCTCGTACAGGTGCCGGTCGAAAATGTCGATCGGGTCCCGGAAGACGTTCGTGACGATGGGCCGCCGGTACGTCTCGCCCAGGTAGTCCTGCATCGTGTCGATGACGTACTGCCGCATCTCGTCGACGCCGTACCGCTGCTCGTACCAGAGCACCTCCGAATACGTCGCGAAGCTCTCGTTGAGCCACCCGTGCGACCAGTCCCGGCACGTCAGCAGGTCACCGAACCACTGGTGTGCCAGCTCGTGGGAAATCAAGGGGTCGCTCGTGTAGTCCTTCGCGGCCTTGCGGTCGACCAGGATGTTCTCGGTCATCGTGGTCGCGCTCGTGTTCTCCATTCCGCCGAACACAAAGTCCCGGACCACGATCTGGCTGTACTTCGCCCATGGGAAGGGCACGCCGGTCAGCCGTTCGAACATCTCGATCATCGCCGGCGTGTCCTTGAACGTTCGCTCGCCGTCTTCGACATCCTTCGCTTCGACGAAGTAGTCGATCGTGAGCCCCTCGCGGCTCGCGTCGATCCGCGTGAACTCGCCCGCCGCCAGCGTCATGAGGTACGTCGAGTGCGGGCGGTCCTGCTTCCAGTGGAACGTCTTCGTCCCGTCGCCGTTGTCGCGTTCCTCTTCGAGCCTGCCGTTCGAAAGCGCGAACCAGTGCGACGGCACCCGCACGCGGATTTCGCTCGTCTGTTTCTGGCTCGGGTGGTCGTAGCAGGGGAACCAATACCGCGAATCTTCGTCCTGGCACTGCGACCACACCTGCACCGGCTTGTCGGGATACCCCTCGTCCGGCCCCACAAAATAGAGCCCCAGCCGCGGCGTCGCCGAGTATTCGATAGCGATCTCGATCCGCTCGCCCCG
Organism: uncultured Anaerolineaceae bacterium; assembly: GCA_964632355.1. Lineage (GTDB taxonomy): Bacteria > Chloroflexota > Dehalococcoidia > Tepidiformales > Tepidiformaceae > JALOAP01. Next base: position 15,390 of record CAZWBW010000035.1, read on the forward strand.
CGCGCGCTCCTTCCCAAGGTCGACGCGCAGCTCCTGTCCGTCATACGAAAACTTCGCAGGTTCGCCGTCCACCCGCACGGCCTCGATGCGCATCTCCACCGCATCGAATGGCACGGTGCGCAGGCCATCGTTGAACGGCTCCACCGTATGTGTCGCCGTCCCCGACACACTCTTTTGTTCGATGTCGAGCGCAAGGTCCAGCGCGATGTGCTGCACGTCCACAACACGATCGCGGGGCCACACCGGGCGATCGCCCGGCAGCGCGTGCTGCGGCACCCGCTCATCCCCACGGCCACAGCCGGACCCAGAGCCGGACCATCGATTCGAAACCATCATCTGTACTCCCGTTCGCCAACCTCGCTCCCCCGGCCGACGGCCGAAGCGTGACCCGGGTGCGTCCTACCCGCAACTATGCGGGCACGCGCCCTGAACCGCCCCCTCCCGTAGAATCCCAGTCACCGCCGAGGAGGAAAACTTGATGGACTACCAGAGCATTCTCTACGACGTCGAGAACGGCGTCGCCACTATCACCCTGAACAAGCCCGAGCGCCTTAACGCGTTCGATGACGAAATGCTGGCCGAATGGGTCGACGCCATCCGCCGCTCCGACCAGGACCGCGGCGTTCGCGCCATCATCATCACGGGAGCTGGCCGCGGTTTCTGCAGCGGCATGAACGTCCAGGCTGCTGCAGCGGGCGAAGGCGTCCTGCGTAGCGAGGGCACGGTCGCTGACCGCCGCCACAGCCTCCGCGACCGGGTGCACCCCATCCCACGCGCGCTCATCCAGCTCGAAAAGCCCTACATCGCGGCGATCAACGGCCCGGCCGCCGGCGCCGGCATGGACATGGCCTCGATGGCGGACATCCGCTTCGCTGCCTCCACCGCCCGCATGGGCATGAGCTACGTTCGCGTCGGGCTCGTCCCGGGCGATGGTGGCGCCTACTCGCTGCCCCGCATCGTCGGGACGCAGCGCGCCCTCGACCTGATTTGGACCGGCCGGATGATCACCGCCCAGGAAGCGCTGGAAATGGGCTACGTGCTCGCCGTGTACGAACCGGAGGAGCTCATGCCCCGCGTCCGCGAATACGCAGAGCAGATCGCCAGGGGCCCCGCAACGGCCATCCAGCTCGCGAAGAAGCTGGTGTACCGCTCCGAAAACATCTCCTTCGACGAGCACCTCGACATGGCACAGATGGCCATGTTCATCGCTCAGAGCACCGAGGACTCGAAGGAAGGCCCCCGCGCCTTCGTAGAGAAGCGGGAGCCGCAGTTCAAGGGCTACTAGACAGGGACACAAAAGAGGCCGGGCAATGAACGCCCGGCCTCCGTCGTACTACCGTCCTCGACCGCCGCTCCGGCCGCTATCACCGCCGCGGCCGCGGTTCGACCCCGGCCCACCGCGCGAGTCCCCGTTTCGCCCGTTCCCTTCGTCACGCTCTCTCGACGCGGTGCTCGGCGTGGGCGTGGGAGTCGGTGTAGCCTGCTGCGGTGTCGGCGTTGGCGTGGGGGCCTGCACCCCGGCGGCCCGCTCTTCAGCCGACGGCGGTGGCGGAGCAATTTGCCCCGCGCGGATCGGGATGCCGTACCGTCCGGCGATGGCCGCCGCCAGCTGCGGCTTGAACGCCGGGAGCGGCACATAGCCGAGTCCCATGCAGTCGCCCTTGTACTCGATGTCCGTTCGCTGCCACCCATCGATGCGCTGGTTGCACCCGCCTCGCCGGCCGCGTTCGGTGGTCGCTGTCTGGAACGGGCCGAACTTCACGTTGCTCGGCTGCAATTCCTCGAACCCGGCGGGCGTCGTGAACACGCCTTCGTCGCGCAGGAACGCGTGGTACTGGCTCATCCAGCGCTTGAACAGCCGCACAGTTGTGTTCGCCGAAGCGAAACTCGAGTCGTTGACCAGCGACTTGTCGGCGTTGCCTACCCACACCACGGTCGCTGCATACCGCGAATAGCCGTTCATCCACGTCGAAAGCGTGTCGGTGGCGCTGGTGAACCCCTGCTGCGTCCCCGTCTTCACGCCCATGGGGATCTTCACCCCGTCAAGGAAGACGTCCAGTCCGAGGTCATCGTTCGAACTGCCGCAGCCCCAGATGATCACCCTCGCTGTGCAGTCCGACATGATGGTGTGGAGCATCCAGACCGAACCGGGGTTCATCACCTGCACGCGCTGCAGGTCCGGGCCGTGCTCATACAGCACTTCCCCGTTGATCCCTTCGACTTTCAGCACCACGACCGGGTCCAGCGGGCGTGTCCCGGGCAGCCGCAGGTACCCACGCTGGAACATCAACCGTTGGTGGAGCGCCTCTTCGAGTTCCTCACCCTCGGCCTCCGAGAGCGAGAGCAGCTCGTCCGGGTTCACGGTCTCCGCGTACGTCGGCACCCCCACCATGTACCCCATGTTGGCGATGGTGGCGTTCATGTACGCCATGTCGATGGGCCGTACGTTCGCCCCGCCGGTCGCGATCGACGGGCCATATCGAACCGCCTCATGCGAAAAGAACGTGGGGTCGAAGCCGTCCTCGAGCGTCGTGATACCGAGCGCCTTCGCGGTCGCGATCACATTGTCGATGCCCACCTCCGCCGCAGCGCGGAATGCCGGCACGTTCTGCGAACCGCCCAGCGCCAGCCGCGCGGTGATCAGCCCTTCCCCACCGCCGCCCGGCCGCGGGTTCGTGATGGTCACCCGGTTCTGCGGCAGGACGTTCTGGTCGTCCGTCAGCGGCAGCGGACTCGTGTCCCAGATGCTGGAAAGCGGCGTCTTGTTCAGCACATCCATCCACGCGAGATAGACGGCAGGCTTGAACGACGAGCCGGGCTGGTTGATTTCCGTGAGCTGGTCGATGTTGCCGGCTACCCGCGGGTCGCTGGTGTTCGACGGGTCGATGTTCGGGGCGTAGACGATGATCTGGCCGGTGGCCGGTTCAATCGTGGCGATCGCAGCGTTGTGGCAGTTACACCCCTCCTCGAGGCCCTGCGCGAGGAAG
>CAZWBW010000035.1:18386-25655 GCA_964632355.1 uncultured Anaerolineaceae bacterium
CAGTTGCACCCCAGGGAGAGCCCCGACTGGATCGCCTCGTACATCATCTGCTGCGCCCGCTGGGTCTTCTCCCAGTCCAGCGTCGTCGTCACCCGGTACCCGCCGCTCCGGACACTCTCGAAGCAGTCTTCCGTGCCGGGTGTCATGGGCAGAACGCCGCCTTCGCACATGCGCACCAACGCTGGCTCCACCTGCGACTCGATCCAGGCGAGCGCCTTCGTTTCCGGCGTCTGCGGGTACACCTTCACCACCTCGGCCTTCGCTGCCTCGGCCTGCTCCGGTGTTGCGCGCCGGTGCTGGACCATCAGGTCGAGCACGTACTCCTGTCGCCGCTTCGCCTCGCCCGCCAGCGTCGTCCGCCCAAGTTCGTCCACAATGCATGTGTCGGTCGCCGGGTCGGTTTCGCAGTTCAGGCGCGGGTGGTACTTCGTCGGCGCCGAGGGAATCCCCGCGAGCACCGCCGCCTCCGCGAGCGTCAGGTCCTTTGCCGACTTCCGGAAGTAGCCCTGCGCTGCCGCCTCCACCCCGACGTACCGGTCCGCGTACGAGATGGAGTTCAGGTACCACTCGAGGATCTGTTCCTTCGTCGCGTCCTGCTCCAACTCAAACGCGTATGCGATTTCCTTCAGCTTTCGTTTGAGCGTTCGAGGGGCAACGCATGTCTCGATCCCGTCGATCACCTCGCACTCCGTGCTGAGGTAGACGTTCTTCACCAGCTGCTGGGTGATCGACGAACCACCGGTGCCCGTACCGATACCACCGCCGGTGTAGTTCTCCCACGCGGCGCGAATCAGGCCCGTGGGGTTCACGCCCGGGTTCTTCCAGAAGCTGTTGTCTTCGGTCGAAACCGTCGCCTCGATCATCCACGGCGATATCTCGGAAAGCGGGACGGGGTTCAGTAGCTGCCCCTGCGGGTTCGAAATCGTCCCGAGATACACGCCGTTCTCCGGGCCGCCGCGGTCGTAAATCTGCGTCAGCCCGACATACCGCTCGACGAGCTTCTCTTCGATAGGGACGTAGCCTTCGGCCAGCGTCCGATAGGTCAGGAACAGGCCGCCGACGGCGCTCGCCGCCGATACCGAAATCAGTGCGAATAAACCGAGTACCGCCACCAGGAGCACCGAGAACCGCTGGTGCTCCTGGCTTTCGTGCCGGTTACGAAGCAAGCGTCGCTTCAGCACCACGTTCACGTCGGTCTTCCTCCTCCATGTCCCGGTTCCGAAACCGGGCCTCCCTATCCCGAGGGTAGCGGGCGCGCAGTCAGTCCCTCATCGGCTTTACTCGCGGTGCGAATAACAAGCGGGTGACAACCCCGCCAAAGACCGCGGCCGGGGAGGAAGGCGACAGCCGCGGCGGGCAGGGTGTACCCTCCGCTCGCCATGCCTCCGCTCGTCATCGGACACGCCGCTGCCGCCGGCGAAGCGCCCGCGAACACCCTCGCCGGCGTTCGCGCTGCACTCGACGCCGGAGCCGATGCCATCGAGATCGACGTTCAGCTCTCGGCGGACGGTGTCCCCGTGCTCATGCACGACATCACGGTCGACCGCACGACGAACCTTCGCGGAAGGGTCCGCGATCTCACGTTCGCGCAACTCCAGGGAGCCGATGCCGGCAATGGCGAACCGGTCCCGTCGCTGCAGCAGGTGCTCGAACTCGTCGCCGGTCGTTTCGCCGTGATGTGCGAACTCAAGTCAACGCCCGGCGACCCGAAACAGGACGCCATGCTGGTCGAACGGGTGCTCGAGGTGCTGCGCGGCTGCGACGCCCGCCGCTGGACGGCGATTCACTCGTTCTCGCCCAATATCGTCGCTGCCGCCCGGTTCGCCGACCCCGGGGTGCCGGCCGCGCTCATCAGCCCGGCCGTTCGCGGCGACGCGCTCGGGCGAGTGCTCGGCGCCGCGATCAAGCGAAACGCCCAGGCGGTCTCGCTCAACCACCAGTGCATCGACCGCGACGTGGTCCTGCTCGCGAAGCGGCGCCAGCTCTCGGTCTGGGCCTGGACGGCCGATCGTCGGGAGGACTGGCAGCGCCTTGTCGATGCCGGCGTCGCTGGCATCATCACGAATGTCCCGCACAGGCTCCGGGCATTCCTCGGCTGAGTCTTACCAGCTTCCGCCGCCGCCTCCGCCGCCGCCGCCACCGGAGTAGCCACCGCCGCCGCTGAACCCCGATCCGCCCGAACTTGGCGCTGTCGAAAGCGACGTCGACACCGTGTCCGAGAAGCTGTGCATCTGCCGCGAGAAAACCGAAGCGGTGAATGCCCCGCGCCCCGTGTACCAGAGCGCCGTCGTTTCCGCGAGTTCCTCGTCTGCCAGCCCTTCGAAGGCCTTTGCCCACTTCTCCACGGCGCCAAACACGATGGCGTACGGCAGGTACTCCGCGAAGATGTTTCGCTGTTCGTTGAACTCCTGCCGCCGCGTCTCGGCGGTGACGATGTACTTCCGGAAGCCCAGTACGCGCCGCAGCGCTTCGCTCCCCTGCGCGGTTCGGCGTTTCATCGCAGGTGCGACGGCCAGCAGCAGGATGCCCGCCAGCACGACGGGAGCACCAAGGAGCGCTCGCCCGACGGTCACTCCCGCCGCGACCGTGAGCAGCGCGCCGATGACGATCACTCCGAACCCCACGGCCACCCAGAACCCGCGCCGGGTCTCCGGTTTCCACGTGAACCAGTGGCGCTGCATCGCGTCGTCGTAGAGCGCGTCCTTCACCTTCTTCAGCTTCGGAGCGAACGAGCCCTTCAGGCTCGACAGCTTCACGGACTCCTTTCGGCCGAAGAGCTGGTCCAGGAGAAGCTGCTCATAGGGCAGCAGCTTGTCCGCTGGATTCTCCCGCCGGTCGAGCTGCCAGTCCGGCTTGGCACGCCACCCCTTCTTCTCGATTTCGGTGATGTGCAGGTGGCCACGAACTGCCAGGTCGATGATGGTCGCTGTCACGTCGACCGTGTCCGCCTTCTCGTCGATGATGACGCCCATCTGCGCCGGCTTCAGTCCGTCGGGCGGCAGGAACTCAACGACGACCTGCGGCTCCGAGAACAGCGGCCGCGTGTGCTCCTCCGGGTCGTTGGTCAGGTAGTGAATCGTCTTGTACGCGCGGTCGCGCCCGTGGCGCCACCACAACCCGGCTACGGCTCCGACCGCCGCCACCCCGCCCACTGCGGCCCCACCGATTTCGAACGCGTCCAGTTCGAAGTAGTCGTCGATACTCGGCTTGTCATGCAGCAGCGGGGGCGGGACGTCGACCGTGCCCTTCGGCATTGCTACGGCGACCGTCATCCCGTATCCCCAGTGCAGCGACGTCGTCGCCTCGAACCGCGCCACGCCGTTCTCGACCGTTGTTTCGCACGGGCGGGTGGAACCGGCCGACCCTTCGTAGCACACCGCCTCCAGCGGCGGCGAGCCCGGCACCCGGACTTCTATCCGCGCCGACTCGATGCTCACGAGCCAGTCGTGCCCGGTGGCGTTCCAGTACAGCTCGTCGTGGTTTGGGTACGCATCGAGTGCGCGCTCCAGCCGGTACGTGATCACGTACACCTGGAGCCCCTGGACGGTCTTGTCCGGGTCACCGATGCGGATGCGCTTCCTGTTCCCCTCGTTCATCACCTTGTATTCCCAGGGGTTGCCGTTCCCGTCGACCACCGACAGGACCTCGACTGGGTACTCCCGTTCGAACCCCGGCTTGCACGGGTATACGCGAACCAGGTCCGGGTCTTCCTCCTCCGGGAGCTCGCCCGGACAATCCTGCTTCACAACCAGGTCGCGGAAGATGCCGTGCCGGTCCACCTCCTGTTCGAAATCCCATTCGATGCGCTCAGTGACGATGATCGAGCCGTCCCGCTGCACTTCGTACACGGCCTCGAAGGAACGCATCTTCTCAAGGGCATGGGCAGTGCGAGCTGGCAGCAGGATGAATGCTGCGAGCGCGAATGCCAGGAGAATGAGGGGACGAACATCTCTCGTTAAGGTAAGGTTCCGCACGTCCGTATAATCGTCTCTGGCCGCGAACGGGTATAGTCCGGCCGCAAACGGGGCACTTTCCCACCAGGATGACCATGGAAGCATTCGACTACGTCGCGCCGCGTTCCCTGTCCGAAGTGTTCGAAGCGGTGGGGAACGGACGGCGCTCGCTGTTTCTCGCTGGCGGTACCGATGTCATCGTGCAGCTTCGCGAAGGCCGACGGAGCTGCGACCAGCTCATCGATCTGAAACACATCGGCGAACTGACACGCCACTCGTTCGCGCCGGATGGTTCGCTCGAAATTGGCGCTGCCACCCCGCTCGCCGTCCTCTACGAAGACCCCGAGGTGCGGCGGCGGTTCCCGGCGCTCGTCGATGCGATCAGCATCATCGGCGGCATCGCCATCCAGTCGCGCGCGAGCATCGGCGGCAACCTGTGCAACGCCAGCCCCGCCGCCGATTCGCCCCCGGCCCTCATGGCGCTTGGGGCCACCCTGGTCATCGCTTCCAAGGGCGGCACACGCGAGCTCCCGGTCGAGCAGTTCTTCACCGGCCCCGGGCAGAACGCGCTCCAGCCGGGCGAAATCCTGCTGACCATCCGCATCCCCGCCCAGCCGGAGAACTCGGGCTCCTTCTACCACCGCTTCATCCCCCGTAACGAGATGGACATCGCGGTGGCGAGCGCCGGGACCCGGCTGGTCCTTGATCCTTCGCACTCCCGGGTCGAGTCCGCCACGGTCGCGCTGGGCGCGGTCGCCGCCACGCCGCTGCTCGTCCCCGAGGCGGCCGAGGCGCTCCGCGGACAGGCCCCGACCGCCGAAGCTTTCGCGAAGGCAGGAGAAGCCGCCGCAGCGGCGGCGCAGCCAATTACCGATATGCGCGGTTCGGTTGCTCAGCGCAAGCACCTCGCGAAGGTGCTTACCGTCCGCGCACTCGAACGGGCGCTGCAGCGCATTCAGGAGGAACGCTAGATGGCTCGAACGCACGTCACTACCCGCCTCAACGGCGTTGAAACCGACTTCCTCTGCGAGCCGCGCCAGAGCCTGCTCGAGGTGCTGCGCGATGAAATCGGGCTCACCGGCGCCAAAGAGGGCTGCAACAACGGCAACTGCGGCGCCTGCGCCGTCCTCATGAACGGCCGCGTCGTCAACGCCTGCTGTGTGTTGGGCGTCGAAGCCCAGGACGCCGACATAACAACCATCGAGGGCATCGCCCAGGGAGAAGAACTGCACCCGCTGCAGCAGGCCTTCCTCGAGGAGGCGGCGCTCCAGTGCGGCATCTGCACCCCTGGCTTCATCGTCTCTGCCAAGGCGCTGCTCGACCGCGAACCCAATGCCGACGAACATCGCATCCGCTTCTGGCTCGCTGGTAACCTGTGCCGGTGTACCGGCTATGACAAAATCGTGCGTGCCGTTCAGAAGGCGGCGCAAGAAATGCAGGAGGCGAAGCAATGACCGCCGTCGAACCCCGCCCATTCAAAGTCATCGGCACCCGCCCAATCCGCCCCGACGGCGTGGAGAAGGTCACCGGCAAGGCGCAGTACGGCGCCGACATCCGCCTGCCGGGGCTTATCCATGCGCGCGTCCTCCGCAGCCCGCACGCGCACGCCCGCATCCTTTCGATCGACACGAGCGAAGCGGAGCGGCACCCGGGCGTCTTCGCTGTCGTTACGGCGAAGGACCTGCCCGGCGCGGCCGACCAGGTCCAGGAGCTGGGCGAAGGCGCCGTCAACCTGAAGGAACTGAGCGACAACATCCTCGCGTCCGACAAGGCGCTCTATAAGGGCCACGCGATCGCCGCCGTCGCCGCAGTCAACCGCCACGTGGCCGAAGAAGCGCTCGCAAAGATCCGCGTCGAATACGAGGTCCTCCCGCCGGTGCTCGATGTACGCGACGCCATGCGGCCCGACGCGCCCATCCTGAGCGAGTCTCGGCGGACGAAGACCATCGCCGGCGAAACCAGCGACCAGCCGACGAACATCGCCCAGCACATCCGGTTCACCAACGGCGACGTCGAGGCCGCCTTCGCCGAAGCCGACCACGTGGTCGAACGTGAATACACCACCCAGATGGTGCACCAGGGCTACATCGAGCCCCACTCGTCGACCGCCAACTGGAACAGCGACGGCACGGTCACCATCTGGACGAGCACGCAGGGTGCGTTCAGTGTCCGGTCCCAGGTGGCCGAGGTACTCCAGTTGCCCGTGTCGAAAATCCGGGTTGTGCCGATGGAGATCGGCGGTGGGTTCGGCGGCAAGATCCCGGTCTACCTCGACCCCGTCGTTGTCCTGCTTTCGAAGAAGAGCGGCCGTCCCGTAAAGGCCACCATGAGCCGAACAGAGGTCTTCGAAGCCACGGGACCGACGGGCGGCACCTACATCAAGCTGAAGGCCGCAGCGAAGGACGGCCGTATCACCGCCGTCAAGGCGATGCTTGCCTACGAAGCTGGCGCGTATCCTGGTTCGCCCGTTGGCGCCGGCGCGATGACCATGCTCTCGCCGTACGACGTCGAGAATTTCGAGATCGACGGCTACGACGTCGTCGTGAACAAGCCGAAGGTGTCCGCATATCGCGCGCCCGGTGCACCCGCGGCTGCCTTCGCCATCGAGACGGCCATCGACGAGCTCGCACGCGCTGCGGGCATTGATCCGCTCGAGTTCCGGCTCAAGAACTCCTCCCGGGAAGGCACCCGCACCGTGGCTGGCGCCGTCTTCCCGCGCATCGGCCACGAAGAGTGCGTTCGCGCCGCGCTCGAATCCCCGCACTACCGCTCCCCCATCGAGGGCCCGAACCGCGGCCGTGGTGTGGCTTCCGGCTTCTGGTTCAACGCCGGTATGCAGTCGAGTGTCATCGCATCGGTGAACCCCGACGGCACGGTGAACCTGACCGAGGGCTCCACCGATATCGGCGGTACCCGCGCCACCCTGGCGATGCAGCTCGCCGAGACCCTCGGCATCGACTATCACGACGTGAAGCCCGTCGTCGCCGACACCGACTCCGTGGGCTACAACGACGTCACGGGTGGTAGCCGCACCACCTTCGCCAGTGGTATGGCGACCTACGAGGCCGGAATGGACATTCGCCGCCAGATGATCGCCCGCGCCGCAAAGCTGCTCGACGTCCCCGAAGACGACCTCGTGTACGAAGACGGCGAGGTGCGCTCGACCAAGGACGCCACCAAGCGGATGACCTTCAAGGAGATCGCCGCGAAGCAGACGCGTACCGGCGGCCCCATCGTCGGGAAGGCCTCGCTCGTTGCCCGCGGCGTCGGCGGCGCCTTCGGAACTCACATCGTCGACGTCGAGGTCGACCCCGAC
>CAZWBW010000036.1:0-25407 GCA_964632355.1 uncultured Anaerolineaceae bacterium
GATGCCGGTGTGTGTACGTCGCGGTGCGAGATGATGCCCGGGATGGCGTGGATGGCGGGCGCGGATGCCCGTCGCCAACAACGTGGGGTACGGGCGGACGCTCCCTGGCGGTCGCGGTACTGATGCCGGTGTGTGTACGTCGCGGTGCGAGATGATGCCCGGGATGGCGTGGATGGGGGCGCGGATGCCCGTCGCCAACAACGTCGGGTACGGGCTAACGCGCCTGGCGGTCGCGGTACTGATGCCGGGCTAGCTCGGGTGGACGGGGGTGCTGGTCCGGGTGGCCGCGGCGCTGGTTCGGTGTGGGCGCGAACAGTGGGCCCGTGCCGGTGGCGGGTTGGGGCGCCGGGCTGTACAAGTAACGCGATGCAGCAGGAGTCGACGGCGTTGGCGCGGCGTTACGGGACGATCATCACGATTGTCTCGGTTGTCAGCGCGGTGCTGTTCCTGCTGGGCGTGGCGCGCCGAAGCTACTTCGCGCTCGCGGTGCCGGTTGCGGTGATGGTGGTGGGCGGACTGGGAGTAGCAGCGTGGCTCGGCCGGTTGCTGATGACCACGCCAGAGCCGCCGGAAGAGTTCTAGGCCGCGGGATCAGGCCACGAGCGCAGGTTCGTCGCTGCCCGTGAGATCGATGGTGATGTGGTAGACGCCGTCGCGGATACGCGTGAGCAGCGGATAGCCGGATCGCTGCAGGATCGAGAGCATGACGGTGTTTTCGGGCAGCACCATTGCGGTCAGGCGTTCGAAGCCCCGCTGCCGGAGGTGAGCCACAAGGAGGTCGAGCATCACCTGCCCGATCCCGCGGCCCTGGAGCGCGTCTTCGACCACAAGGGCGACCTCGGCGGAGCCATCGCCGTTGGCCTGGTAGTGGCCGACCGCGCGGATTTCGTCTTCGCCGGGCTGGCAGGCGACCACGGCCCCGCGCTCTACGAAGTCGACGTCGGTGAGCTGGCGCGCGAGGCGAGGGCGGAGCTCCCGCATTGCGGAGAAGAAGCGCAGGCGATGCGTCCTGGAGGAGAGGCGGCGGTGGAACCGTTGCAACCGCTCAGCATCGGAAGGTTCGATTGGGCGGAACCACACGCGACGGCCATCGCGTAGCTGTAGCGGGCCGGCGCGGAGCAGGTCCGGTCGTTCGTTCATAATCCCATCCTTTCATGTCTGGATGCTGGTTACCTCGGACGAAGGTCGTAATCACGGGTAGGTCTTCGCCGGAGCTACCCCCAGTGTCGGCGGTGAATGTGAACGAACGTGTACAGCGAGATGACGATTAGCGTTCGCTGGCGGCAGCTGCTTCGTCCGGCGGGGCGATCTCGAGCATCACCTCCACCGCGGACCCCGCCCGCGAGGTTCGCATCGGTAGACCGGTGGAGCGGAGCAGCCGAAGCACCGCATGGTTTTCGGGCAGGACTGTGGCAACGAACCGCCGAATACCGTTGTGCCGCGCGAGCCGCAACAGGCGCCGGAAGATGCGCGACGCGATGCCCCGCCGCTGAAGCTGGTCGAGGGTCACGAAGGCAACTTCGGCGGTATCCGGGCCGACGCGGTCGTACCTGCCCACAGCGACCACCTGGTCGCTACCGGGGAGGGTTGCGACGAACGCGGCACGATCGACGAAGTCCACGTTCGCGAGGCGCCGGGCGAATTCTGGATTGAGTTCGCGAAGCGGGGCGAAGAACCTGCGGCGAATCGTCTCGGGTGAGAGCCTGCGGAACCCTTCGATGAGCGCCTGGGCGTCGCTCGGGCGAATGGGGCGAATCTCCACGTCATCGCGCAGGGAGAAGGGCTGGTGACGACCGATTTCGCTGGCTGCCGAGCCAGGCAAGGGGCACAACTCGGAAAGCGACGTCATATTTCCATTATGGAAAGTCGGCACAGAAAGTACCGTAACGTGCGCCACACATGCGAGCGGTTCGGACAGTAAGCGGGAAGACGGGTATCCTACTGGCCGGGCATCCGAACGGTCCGCGGCGCTTTCGCAGCGCCGTTCCCATGTGGTCGAATCGGAAATTCGAGAAACGGGAATCGAGAACTTATGTCTGTCTTGGTCGACCAGAACACGCGCCTTCTCGTACAGGGCATCGGCACTGAAGGCGCGAATCACATGCGCCGCTCAATCGCGTATGGCACCAACGTGGTTGCCGCCATCCACCCGCGCCGCGGAGGCGAACAGCAGGACGGCGTGCCAATCTTCACGACGGTCGACCAGGCGGTGCGCGAGACGGGCGCGAACGTGAGCATCATCTTCGTGCCTGCGCCCGGCGCTGCCGACGCGATCCTGGAGGCGCACGCGGCGGGCATCCCGCTCATCGTCTGCATCACCGAGGGCATCCCGGTGCTCGACATGGTGAAGGTGAAGGCTGCGCTGCGCGGCAGCAACACCATCCTCATCGGTCCGAACTGCCCGGGCGTCATCACCCCGGCGACGAAGACCCGCGTGGGCATCATGCCGGGCGACGTGTTCATGCCGGGCAACGTGGGCGTGGTCAGCCGCTCGGGCACGCTGGTCTACGAAGTGGTGGCGCAGCTGACCAACCTCGGCATCGGCCAGAGCACCTGCATCGGTGTCGGCGGTGACCCGATCATCGGCACGCGGCAGGTGGACGCTATCCGCATGCTGAACGAGGACCCGGATACACACGCGATCGTGATGGTGGGCGAAATCGGCGGTTCGGCGGAACAGGAAGCCGCTGCCTACATCAAGGAACACGTGAAGAAGCCGGTAGTCGCGTTCATCGCGGGCGCAACGGCACCTCCGGGCCGCCGCATGGGCCACGCTGGCGCCATCATCTCGGGCGAGGACGGCAAGGCCGAGAACAAGAAGGCAGCGCTTCGGGCTGCGGGCGCGGTGGTCAGCGATTCGCCGGCCGAGATTGGCGTCACGATGCAGCGGCTGCTGCAGGAGCGCGGTCTACTCAAGTAGTTTCCTGGCTATTGGCTGTTGGCCAGGGCCTGGCGAAGAGGACGGCTGCCCGGGGATCCCCGGGCAGCCGTTTTTCCTGTGCTGCCGGGGCCGTATGGGAAGGCAGGACGGCGCCGGGAACCGAAACCGGGCCGCTCCAAGTCGAGCGGCCCGGCGTTTTCGGAGGCGGATAGCGACGTCAGGAAACGCTGGTAACGAGCGGGTTGCCCTCGCTCCACTCGAGCGGGACTTCCTGGACATCGAGGCGAACCTGGTGCCAGGTCACCTTCACTTCGCCTTCCTTGCCCCCTTCGACGGGATCGACCTTGACTTCGAACATGCCGCCGTTCGTTTCTTCGGTGGGGCGGGCGAGGAGCTGCATGAAGGACTCGGCGGCCTCGTGGGTTTCGAGCATGCGGGGCTGCCAGCGGCCGAACACCTTCGGGTTTTCGGCGTACTCATCGGTCATGCCGGTGCGCACGAAGGGATAGAGGACCGAGAAGGCAGACACGAGGCCGGCGCTCTTCCCGAGGTTGACCTGGAGCACCTTCGGAAGCTGCAGCACGGCCCAGTTCGCGATGGCGTAGCCGGGAACGCTCACGCCGGGGTCGATCGCCTGGCGCGAGGAGATGTAGACGAGCTGCAGCGGCTGGTTCGCGTACACGGCTTCGCCCGCCCAGAGGTGGGTAACGGCGAGGAAGCCATCGATCTTGGTGTCGAGGACCTGGCGCGTCTCTCCGAGGTTGTCGACGAAGTGCTGGCGAACGCGAGCGCGGCGGAGCGCCACGGATTCGCCTTCGACCTCGCGAGGCGGCCGGCCAAAGCTGTAGCCCTTCTCGGTGAGGCCGGAGTTGCAGATCACCAGGTTCGGCGGGCCACCCATCTTCTCGATGACGTGGCGGCGGCTGGCCCAGAGGTCACTCATGTTGGTGACGTCGGCCTGGAGTGGGAAGGCGTTGACGCCCGCCCCGCGGAGCTGCTCGACGAGGTCGAACGCGTCCTGGTAGCTGCGGTTGTAGTGCACTGCGACGGATTCGGCACCGTTGAGGCCGGCCGCGAGCGCGAACGACTGCCCGAGGCCGTTATCTTTGCCCGCGCCGGTGATAAGGACGCGCTTGCCCTTCACGCCTCCAGAGATTTCGGGAGCGAAGCGGAATTTTGCCGGGTCGACCGTAAATGCCATTCGATTACTCCTCGACTATGGTGCGGCACATTATGGCTCAACGAAGAGACATATGCTTGCACTATACTTCCCCAACCGATCCGTGCGAACTCTTCGTTCACGTCTATATCAAGAGGAGTTTTCGCGGCACTTCGTAAACTCGACGTGTGGCCGGGGTGGTGTTTCGCTGGAACCGCACGATCGTAGCGGCGGCACTCGCATGCGCCGTGCTGTGGCTCGCGGCCTGCACTGCGGATGAACCGGCGAGCGAAGAGCCGGGCACAGCCACTGTCCTGCCCGTGGCGCCGGACTGGACACGGGAAATCGACGGCGAGGCGCTGGCAACGATCGAGGTCCCGGAACTCACGGAGCTCTCAGGGATGGCGGCGAGCCATTCGCACCCCGGTATCTACTGGGCCCACAACGATTCCGGTGATACGCCGCGGGTGTTCGCGTTCGACGTAAACGGCCAGCCGCGCGGGATCTTCCGGCTGGCGGGAGCTCGCTCGGAAGACTGGGAGGGGATGGCGGTCGGGCCGGGCCCAGAACCGGGCGCGACCTACCTGTACCTCGGCGACATCGGCGACAACTTTGGGCGACGGCCGAACGTGCAGGTCTACCGAATCGAGGAGCCATCACCGGGGACGCCGGGGGAGGTCGCGATCCCGGGGGTCGAAGAGATCACGCTGCGGTACCCGGCGGGCGAAGCACACAACGCCGAGGCCCTGATGGTGGACCCGCTAACCGGCGACCTGTTCATCGTGACCAAGTCGCTGCTGGGCGCTGCGAAGGTGTACCGGGCGGCTGCTCCGTTGGCCGCGGCGGCGATTGACCTTGAGCTCGTCGGCGAACTCTGGCTTGCGGGTCCCGCCACGGGGGCCGACATCTCGCCCGACGGGAGCATGGTGGTGGTTCGGACGTACACCCACGCCTACCTGTGGGAGCGACGCGAGGGGACAACCGTCGCCGAGGCGTTGCAGGGCGAACCGGTGCGGTTCGCGCTCGAGTTCGAGCCACAGGGCGAGGCGATCGCGTTTTCGCTCGAGGGGGAGTCGCTGCTGACGGCAAGCGAAGGCCGGAACGCGATCCTCTACCGATACGCGCTCTGGGAGACCGGTCCCGGTGGCCGGTAGGCGCCGGCGAACCTACCCTGCGAGCGTGAACCCTCGGCTTGCACTCGCTGTAACGGCCGGGAGAACGGCCGGGTTCGTCACCCGCAAACTGGGCCGCGGGGGTGGCACAGCGCTCCCGGGCCTCGTCGCCGAACGTGTACACCCCCGGCTGGTGCGCGACCTTGCGCGCCAGCTCGGCGGGGGGCGCGTGATGATCACCGGCACGAACGGGAAGACCACCACGTCGCGGATAGTGGCGCAGATGCTGACGGAGGCGGGCCGTCCGTTCGTGCACAACCGCGAAGGTTCGAACCTGATGCGGGGGCTCGCAAGCACGCTGATCGCAATCGCCTCGCCGGCCGGGCGGATACCTGGCGCGACTCGCATGACAGGCCTGTTCGAGGTCGACGAAGCAACTTCCCCGGCGGCCGCGCAGGCCATCGCCCCCGACGCCATCGCGTTTACGAACCTGTTCCGGGACCAGCTCGACCGCTACGGGGAGGTGGACACCGTGGCAGGGTTCTGGCGAGAGGCCCTCGCGCGGACGCCCCGGAGTGCGACGCTGGTGCTCAACGCGGACGATCCTTCGGTGGCCGAACTGGCGCTCGGCTGGCCGGGTCCAGTGCACTGGTTCGGTCTCGACGACGCCGCATTCGCGACCGATGTGGTGGGCGCAGTGGATGCGCGGTGGTGCCGGGAATGCGGCGGAAGCTTCGAATACGACCGGCGCTACTTCGCGCACATCGGCCACTGGCGTTGCGCGAACTGTGGCCGCAGCCGCCCGGCGCCCCAGACGAGCGCGAGCAACGTCCGGCTCGGGCTGGAGGAGGCGTCGTTCACGGTGACGGGGCTGGGCGAGGTGCGGATGCCCCTGACGGGTGCGTACAACGTCTATAACGCGCTCGCCGCGATCGGCCTGGCACGGGTGCTCGGCCTGCCGGATGAGGTCATCCGCGACGGGCTGGCGAACGTGCGGGCTGCGTTCGGGCGGCAAGAGGTCGTGGACTTGCAGGGCCGCAAGCTCCGGCTGCTGCTGACGAAGAACCCGGCGGGTGCGAACCAGGTCCTGCGCCTGCTCGCAGCGGTGGGCGGCGAACAGGGCGTCGGGGGGCTGAACGTGGCGGTGCTGCTGAACGACCGGTTCGCCGATGGACAGGACGTGAGCTGGATCTGGGATGTCGACTTCGAATTGACGCGTGGCGTGACGGTGGCCTGTTGGGCAGGCGGCGACAGGGCAGAGGACCTGGCGCAGCGGCTCAAGTACGCGGGCTGGCCCAAGCCCGCAGCCATCGAACGGGAGCCCGGGCGGCTGCTCGATGCGGTGCTCGAAGGGACGAAGCCCGGCGACCAGGTGTTCGTAATCCCGACGTATACCGCGATGCTCGACCTGCGGGCCGAGTTGCAGCGGCGCGGAGCGGTAAGCCAGTTCTGGGAACAGGACGCCTAGCGCTACCAGGATTCGGTGCCGACGACTTCGCGGGCGCGATGGAGCGCGGCTTCGAGTTCGACGCGGCGGCGCGCAATCTCCGCGCGGCCACCTTCGAGCGCCCGGTTCATCTCGTCGTACAGCGCGCGGAGGGCGGCTCCGGCTTCGAACAGGGCGGCGAGGCGCGGGTCGGCGTCCGGCGGCGGTTCGAGCAGGATGGCCAGCCGCATTCGGTGTGCGTGCAGCCGATGGTTGAACGACCGAGCCCAGGCGCTCCAGGCGTGGGGGTCTTCGCGGGCGGCCTCGCGAGCATCGAGGAGCTCGGCACGCAGGAGCTCCAGCGTGGCCAGCCCCTCGCGGAACCGCTCGTCCAGGTCCATGCCCTGAGCATAGCCCCGTGGCGAAGGCGTCTCCAATGAACGCAGGATACCGGTTGGGCCTGCGGCCTGTAGAATCCGCGCACCACCACCGGAGGATTCCGAGAATGTGCTACGAAATCGATGCCCTGCCGCCAATTCCGCCGATCGCGGGCGCCGCGGTCGATAGCGAAGACATCGTGTTGACGTCGAAGGACGGAACGCAGTTCGCCGCCTTCGTTGCGCGGGCCGAGAACCCGACGGGCGCGGGCATCGTGGTGCTGCCCGACGTGCGCGGGCTGTTCCGCTTCTACGAGGAGCTGGCACTGCGGTTCGCGGAGAACGGCATCAACGCGGTGGCGATCGACTACTTCGGGCGCACAGCAGGCGTGTCGCGGCGTGACGCTGAGTTCCCCTGGATGGACCACGTACAGCAGACGAAGGCCGACCAAATTTCGGACGATGTCGGCGCGGCCGTGGCCTACCTGCGTTCGCCGGAGGGCGGGTCGTGCACCTCGGTGTTCACGGTCGGGTTCTGTTTCGGCGGGTCGAATTCCTGGCTACAGGCCGCGAATGGGCACGGCCTCGCCGGTGCGATCGGGTTCTATGGGCGGCCCGGCCCCAGCCGCTGGGATGGTTCGCCCGGGCCGGCGGAGCGCGCGGCGGAGATGCAGGCGCCGATCCTGGCGCTCATGGGCGGGGCCGACCAGGGCATCCCGCAGAGCGACGTGGACATGTTCCGGGAGGCGCTGGAGAAGGCCGGCGTGACGCACGAGATCGTGGTGTACGAGGGTGCGCCGCATAGCTTCTTCGATCGCATGCAGGAGCAGTATGCGGAGCAGTCGGCAGATGCGTGGCGGCGCGTGCTGGAGTTCGTGAAGAAGTACAGCGCGTAGCCCGCGCCCCGGCGCTGGCTAGACTCAACGTATGGAGGAACGACGAGAGCCAGCGATCCTGTGCGACCTGGACGGGACGCTGGCGCTACTGGTGCGCCGTGGGCCTTACGACACGGCGAAGTGCGAACTCGACGAGCTGAACGAACCGGTCGCGCACATTCTCGCGACGTACCACGCGGCGGGCTTCCGGATTGTGCTGGTCTCGGGCCGGGAGAACCGGTTCCGGCCGCACACGGAGCGGTGGCTCGATCGGTATGGCGTGAAGTACGACGAGCTCTTCATGCGCCGCACGAAGGACTACCGGAAGGACGCGGTCATCAAGCGGGAGATCTATGACAACCAGATCCGGGACCGGTACGACATCCTGTTCGTGCTGGACGACCGGAACCAGGTGGTGGAGATGTGGCGGGAACTGGGGCTGACGTGTTTGCAGGTGGCAGATGGGGACTTTTGATCAGCTCAATAGTCTTTACCTTCACATGCCATTGACTTCGTCGATTGAGACGATACGGTAGAGGTCCAGACAGGGAACGGATCCGCCGTGAGCGTAGCGGCAAGATGGAACCGGTCCCGTAAGGAAGGAGGTAAGGGCTATGCGCAGCAAGCTCCACGCCTTCTACGGAGTCTTCATCGTGCAGAGAGAAGGCCCGCGTTGAGCGGGCCGAGCACGAACCGCCGTTCCCGGCCGTAGCCCACGAGTTTTCTGCACGACCGGAAGCGTAACCCGCAAGGGGATGAGCTCCGGATCGCTTCCGACAGAGGCGGCAGTGGGTCAAGGGCCAGGGAGGAACGGCGTTCCACCATTCGCCCGAACGGATGGATGGAGAAAAAGAACAGGCCCTGGGGTGAAAACCGGGGCCTGTTTGCATGTCCAGGCCGATTGTCACCTTTGTCATGCCGCGACTATCTGCGGATGTTCAGCCTCTGACACCCTCGTATCAGTTGTGCCACTCCCGCCCACAGACGGTCCGAACTCGGGTAGGTTCAAGGGCAGACGGAGCAGATCACCCGGGCTAACCCCCGGGTTTCGCATTGCTGAGAGCGGTGTGCCTGACGTCCGCTCGCAGTGGCGGATCATGCGCTGCGCTTCCGTCCCTCGTTCGACCTGATGCTGACCGTGGGGGTGGCAATGACACAAGAACGACGAGCAGGCGGAAAAACCTCGGGGCGGGCATTTCGTGAAACCCCGGCTACACGGCGCCGATCGGTTCGTGGCCAGCCGGGCATGCGATCGGAAAGTGTGACGCTGCCGGTTGTTGGGCAGCGAGTGTTTTCTACCAGCGGGCGCCAGCTTGGCGTCGTCGCCCAGGTCCGGCCCGATTGCTTTCACCTGGCGATGGAAGAGGACGACGTGTGGATATCGCGAGAAGCGATCTTCACCGTCGACGACGGGTCGGTGACGCTGATTTGTGAGCCTGAGCGGATCGTGGCCTATACCGTCAGCCCGATGCCGCGCCGGAACGGGTTCCGGTAGCCCGGAACCCGCCATGTGCGCAACGAGCGTTAGGGTTCGAGCGTGTCCTGCAGGAACGCCGACCAGCTTTCGGGGCCATCCGGGTAGCGGGAGAGCGGCTGCCCGTTGAGCAAGAAGGATGGCGTCGACCGGAGGCCGGTTTCCTGTGCGCCGCGAACCTGCTCGAGCACGGCATCGTAGGTGGCCGGGTCGATAAGGCAGGCTTCGAAGGCGGCGGTATCGAGACCCGCTGTTTCCGCGTGACGGACGAGTTCGTCCGGGGCGAAGCGGCCCACGTTGAGGACCTCGTCCTGGAGCTGCCCGGCATCGAACTGCGCGAGGAAGAGCTCCTTGTGGTAGGGCCAGAAGGCGTCCTGCTGCGCGGCGCAGTGTGCGCCGAAGGCCGCCTGCGCCGAATCTTCTCCGAGGATCGGCAGGTTGCGGAATTCGATGCGGAGCTTGCCCTCGGCGACCCACTTTTCGACGAGCTCCGGTTCGCTGCGAAGCGTGAACTGGAGGCAGAACGGACACTGGAAGTCTTCGAACATGACGAGCTGGAGTGGCGCGTCGGGGTCGCCGATGAAGTAGCCGTCGGTCAGCTCGTCCGGGTACGTGAGTGCGCGGAACGCAGCACTCAGGTCCGGCGGGGCGGTCGGCTCCTGTATAGGCTGGGTCTCGGTCGCGGTCGGAGTGGACGCATCGTCGGAGGCGTCATCGTCGTCGTCGCCGCAAGCAACAACGGCGAAGGCGGCGAGGCAGGCACCGGCGAGCAGCACGAGCGTTCGAAGGCGAAGGAAGCGAAGCTGGGTCATTCGGCGAGGAACTCGTTTACAAGGTTGATGAAGGTCTCGAACTGATCGTGGTGGACCCAGTGGCCGGCGTTCGGGACGCGAGCGACGCGGTAGTTGTGGAAGGCGCTCAGGTCGAGCGACTTGAACCGCTTCCCCCAGCTTTCTTCGCCCCAAATGATAAGGATCGGCGCCCGGATCTGGTTCCAGAGGTCGCGCGCGTCCTCCATGTTGAACTCATAGGGCGAGCCGGCGTGGGTGTAGTTGTCGAACTTCCAGGTGTAGCCACCTTCGACCTTGCGGACGCCGGTTTCGGTGAGGTGGCGAGCCAGGTCCCGGCTGAGGTGGTTGTTCGCCTCCAGCATCCGCTCGATGGCAGCGTCGATGGTGGGATAGACGCGTGGCTTGCGCTGTTCGAGTTCGCGCATGCTTTCGATCCACTGGCGCATGCGAACGTGGGCCGGGCGCCGCCGCCCCTCGGCCCAGCCGAGCCCACCGAGCCCTTCGATGGTGACGATCTTGCGCACCTTTTCGGGGAATGTTCCCGCGTACTGGAGCGTGATGCCGCCACCGAGCGAGTGGGCGATGATGTCGTACGGCGCGCGGCCGATAGCCTCGCCGAGGGCGTGCATGTCGAGGGCGTAGTCGATGATCGAATAGTCGCCGCCAAGCGACCATTCGGAGTCCCCGTGGCCACGCAGGTCGGGCACGTACACGCAGTAGCGATCGACGAGCGCTTTGGCGGTGCGATCCCAGTTGCGGGCGTGGTCGCGGTTACCGTGGACGAGGATGAGGGGCGGTTTGGATTCGTCTCCCCAGACGAGGTAGTGCAGCTTGAGGCGCTGCGACGTGTAGTAGCGTGATTCGGGCGTCATGTGAAGCGAGTGTAACCAGCGGATTGCTGAGCGTCGCGAGGGAGTTCAGGCGATGGCCGGCATTCCACGAGCCCGGACAGATGCGCGAACCGCACGGGCCACTTCGGTGGCGAGTTCGATGCTGGCAGCGTCCACGCCGCGAGCAGCGAGCATCGGCGCATCGAGGAACCGCGAGATAAACGCCTCGGGCTCCATCCACCTCGCGGCGACGTGTTCTGCGTTGAGAACCGCCTCGGCACCGGCCGGGGCAGCGGCGTTGTAGACGAGGCCGTAGGCGGTCTCGCCGTCGTGGGCGTAGGTCATGACCGTTGCGAGCGCCAGTCGCCCGGGGTCGAGTTCGATGCCCGTCTCTTCGCGCAATTCGCGAACGGCGGCCTCTTCGGGGCGTTCGCCGGGTTCGACGTGGCCGCCGGGGAGGAACCACCCGCCACTCGCGAACCCACCGGCCCGCTTCATGACCAGCAGTTCTGGACCGCGCCAGAGCGCAATCGCCGCGGAGAGTTCAACCTTCACGCCGCGCCTCCGTTGGTTGGGCGGCATAGTACCGCATGAAGCAACGGCCCCTCGGTGAGGGGCCGTGCATTGGTGTCGCCAGGTGCGAATTAATCGCCAGTGGGGAAGCCAGCCTCGACCCAGGCCTGCGTGCCACCTTCGACGTTGTAGAGCTCGATACCGTCGAGGCCGCCCGCCACCGCGAACTCAGCAGCGAGGGCGCTGCGCTGGCCGGACTTGCAGATGAACAGCACTTCCTTGCCGTTCGCGTACTCGCGGATCTGATCGACCTGGTTGATGACGGTGTTGACCGGGATGAGGCGAACACCCTTCGCGTGCACTTCGGCGTACTCGCCGGGCTCGCGGACGTCGATCATCACCGCCTCGCCCTTATCGAGTTTTTCCTTCGCTTCCTGGACCGTGATACGGGTAAAGGGCTCCCGCGGATCCTTCGTCGCCACGTTCTGAAACTCCTGTGGGATGGGGTGGGATCGAGACTAGCACAGGGATACCACAGATCGCGATTGCG
Source organism: uncultured Anaerolineaceae bacterium (assembly GCA_964632355.1). Taxonomy (GTDB): domain Bacteria; phylum Chloroflexota; class Dehalococcoidia; order Tepidiformales; family Tepidiformaceae; genus JALOAP01. The sequence continues at coordinate 11,989 of CAZWBW010000036.1, forward strand.
ATCCCTGCCGTGCTCCGCGAGACTGCGCGGCATGAGCAATCCGCTGACTCCGACTGCCGACGAAGCGCTCGCCGAATGGGCGCGGCGGGTACGCGCGAACCGCGAACAGGCCGAGCGCATGCGCGAAGGCGAACCATCACAGGACTTCTACCGCCCGGTGGCCGCCAGCTTCCGGTCTGACCCGCACCGCACCAACGAACCGGTGCTCGAGGTGCTTCGAGGAATGGTGCAACGGCACGAGACGTGGCTCGATATCGGCGCAGGTGGCGGGCGGTACGCCCTGCCGATCGCGCTCCTGGCCCGCGAAGTCATTGCGGTCGAGCCCTCCGAAGGCATGCGCACCGTCCTTCGCGAGTCGATGGCAGAGTTCGGGGTTGGGAACATCCGCATTGTGCCCGAGACGTGGCCCACCGAAGCACCCATCGAGGCGGACGTCGCGCTGATCTCGCATGTGGGCTACGACATCGAAGATATCGGGCCGTTCCTCGATGCGATGGAGCGCGCTGCGAAACGGCTGTGCGTGGCGGTGCTGCTCGAACGTTCGCCTGCTTCGATGGCGGAGCCGTTCTGGCCGCTGGTCCACGGCGAGCCGCGCGAACCGCTCCCGGCGCTGCGGGAGTTCATCGCGCTCCAGCTCGCGCGGGGGCGGCTCTGCGAAGTGCAACTGGTGCCGCGGGAACCGATGACGCATTCCCACCCGGAAGGGCCGATCGGATGGCTGCGGCAGCAGCTCTTCGTGCAGCCCGGGAGCGAAAAGGACGCGAAGCTCGCGGCAGCAGCTGAATCGCTGCTCACGGAGCGTGACGGCCAGTGGGCGGTGTCGTGGGACGAACTCACGCTCGGAGTGGTGACGTGGGCGCCGCCGTCGGCGAAGTCATGATTGCGCCGGCGCGCACCGTCGGGGTAGGTTGACGCCCATGGCCCGCGTTGCACTGTTCGACCCGTGCTACCTCGCGGCCCTGCGCCCCGACGACGCGAATTGCGCGCGGCTTGTGCTGGAAGCGCTCGGCGACGAGGTGACGCTCATCGATGGGCGGTGTTGCGGGCAGCCCGCATTCAACAGCGGTTTTCGGAATGAAGCACGGAGCGTCGGGCGCGAGTTGCTCCGGGTGGCGCAGCCGTTCGCGACCATCGTGACGACGTCGGGTTCGTGCACAACGATGGTCCAGCACTACCTCCCGGGGCTCTGGCCAGACGAACGGGCGCTTGGCGCGCAGAGCATCGGGAACCGGTTCGAAGAGTTCGTGACGTACGTGGCGAAGCACCCGAACGTAGACAGGCTCGGGCTGCGGCTCAAGGGGACGGTGGCGTACCACGACCCGTGCCACTTCCGGCGCGAACTGAAGGGGACCGAGTATGCACTGGAGTTGCTCGGGCGAATCGAACAGCTCGAAGTGCGGCGGCTGACGTATGAAGAGGAGTGCTGCGGGTTCGGTGGGACATTCTCCGTCAAGCTGCCCGAGATCTCGGTCGCGATGATGACCGCGAAGCTTGGCGACGTGGCCGAGACGGGCGCCCGCGTGCTGGTATCGCCAGACTTTTCGTGCCTCGCACACCTCGATTCGGGCGCCCGGGGACTCGGGATGGACCTCGAGGTGTGGACGTTCCCGGAACTGCTGGCGAGGGCGCTGTCGTGAACTACCACGAGCGCGCGGTGCACGAGATGCGCGAACACGAGCCCTCGGTGACGGTCACACCGATCATGCGGAAGCTGGTGGCCGATTCGGCAGCGCTGCTACGGCGCGGGAAAGACGACGCCCGGCTGCGCGCCACCGCTGCCCGGCGGTTCGCCATCGACAACCTCGATGAACTCCACCGGCAGACGCGGAAGCAGTTCGAATCCCGGGGCATCGGCTACCACCGGGCCGCCACGCCAGCAGAGGCAGTGCGCATCGTGCGCGGGCTGCTCGGGAGCGCCCGCCGTGTGGCGAAGTCGAAGACGATGGTCGGCGAGGAGGTGGGCCTGGCACATGCGCTCCGCGACGCGGGCATCGACGTGCTCGAAACCGACATCGGCGAATACATCGTCGATATCGAAGGGCGAGGCCCGAGCCACATCACGGCGCCGGCGCTTCACCTGAACCGGGCGCGAATCCGCGAACTGCTCGCCCGCAGGGGCGCGGAGCTCCCGGACGACGACCCGGTCCGGCTGTCGCAGTACGTGCGCGACGTCGTCGGGGCGTTCTTCCGGGATTGCGACGCGGCGATCACCGGCGCGAACGCGGTGGTGGCGTCGAGCGGGCGGATCGTTATCGTCGAAAACGAAGGAAACGTGGCGCTCGGGGTGAGCCACCCGCGGCTCCACATCGTGATCACCGGGCTCGAGAAGGTGGTGGCGGACGAAGCGGACGCGCTGGCTGTGCTCGAAGTGCTGGCCCCCAGCGCAACGGCTCAGCCCCTGACATCGTTCTCGCACTTCATTGGCGACCCGTTGCCGGGGCAGGCGCGGCACGTGGTGTTCGTTGACCACGGCCGGTCGCGGACGCTGCGGGATGCGCGGTATCGCGAAGTGCTGAAGTGCATCCGCTGCGGCGCGTGCATGAACGCCTGCCCGGTGTACCGGGCGGCGGGCGGGCTTTCGTACGGTTCGCCGTACATGGGTCCGATCGGCGCGGTGGTCTCGCCGCTCTTCTGGCGCGACGGCAAGTACGCCGACCTGCCGTGGGCGTCGAGCCTCTGCGGGCGGTGCACCGAAGTGTGCCCGGTCGGGATTCCGCTGCACCGGATGCTGCTCGACCTCCGGGGCGATGCGGTCGAGCGGGGGCAGATCGCAAGCCGGGCAGAACGTGCCGCATGGAAGGCGTGGGCGCTGGCGTTCACAGGAGCGACGCGGGCGCGCGCCGTATCGGCGCTTGGCCGCATCGGGCTTCGTGCGGCGGGACGGGCGATCCGTCCCCGGGGGAGCGACCGCGATCCGCGGCTCCTGCCGGAGGTGGCGCCGGAGCGCGACCCGCTCAGCCTCGAGCCGGCTTCGCCGCCGATGGAGGCCGGCGCACCGCCGTTCCCGGAGACGACCGTCGTTGGGCTCGACGAAGTACTCCCGGAGGACCCGGTCGAGCTGTTTCGCCAGCGCGCGACGTCGCTCGGGGTTGATGTGCGAGATGCCGTGGAGCCGCGCGACGGCGACCGAGTGGTCGAGGCCGCCGCGGGCATCGCGAACACCGGGAGCGTGCTGCTCGTCGGGGAAGCGGCCGCGCGGCGTCCGCTGCTCGGGGCGAAGCGCGTCGTAGTGCGGCTCGACCGGCGGCGCATCGTCGGATACCCGAGCGACCTGGCCCCCCACCTCGGCATAGGCGATGCGCTGATCCTGACGGGAGCGAGCCGGACAGCGGATATCGAAAAGCAGATCGTTCGCGGGATCCACGGGAGCGAAGAACTGCTGGTGGTCCTGGAGTAGGTTCGCTATCTCCTACTTGCGCTGCCCTTTACCATCAGCCCATGGCAATCGAGATCACGTGGCTTGGGCGCACTTGCTTCCGGCTAAAGGGCCGCGAAGGCGTAGTCATCACCGATCCGTACCCGCCGGATGGCGTTTCCCTCGGGAAGCTGACCGCGGACGTGGTGACGCTCAGCCGCCGCGATGATCCCGCCTACAGCCACCGCGAGGCTGTCTCGGGTGACCCATTCTTCCTCGATGCGCCAGGCGAATACGAGGTGCGCGGCATCCTGGTAACGGGGCTCGCCACCCGTGGCCCGAACGAGACGCGGAACATCGTGTTCATCGTGGAGCTCGAAGGGCTGCGCATCGCACATCTCGGGCTCATCACGCCGGATTCCGCCCGCAAGCTCGACGAACTGAAGGGCGTCGACATCCTGCTGCTGCCCGTGGGTGGCGGCGGTTCGCTCAACGCGGCGATGGCGAGCGACGTGATGACGACCATCGACCCGAATCTCGTGATCCCGATGCACTACCGGACCGAGGAGGACGCGATCGAGTCGCTGGATCCGCTCGACCGGTTCCTGAAAGAGACGGGGTCGAAGCCGGAGCCCGAGGCGCGGATCACGGTCTCGAAGGCGCAACTCCCGAGCGAGCTCACGGTTCGGGTGCTCCAGCCGCGCGTTTCATAGCCCGTCGCCAGCGTCGTCGTAGCGGCGAACCGCGACGAGCGGCGCGCTCACCTCGAGCATCGGGGGCAGGTCGCGCGGCGGCGCCGGGGCTGTGACGGACACCTGGACGCCACCGATCATGCCCCACACCTCGTGCCGAACGCCGAGGTCGAGCACTTCTTCGACGGTCATTTCGAAGGTGACATCGCCCTTTCCGGGGCGAAGGGCGCGCGGAGCGATCGCGACTACGCCACCGCCTTCCGCGGGAATCATCGTGTAGCCGAGGAACCGGGCTGTTGCGGCGTCGGGCGGATTGCCAAACACCTCGGGACGCGGGCCCACAGCGCGGACGCGGCCATCGATCAGGACCACGAGTTCGTCGGCGAGGCGGAGGGCCTCGTCGCGATCGTGCGTGACCAACACGGTTGTGGTGGCGAACCGGCGAAGGAGGTGCGGCAGGTCGTGCAACAGCTGCCTGCGCCCGGGGGCATCGAGCCCGGAAAGCGGTTCGTCGAGGATGGTAACCGGCGCGCGAAGGGCGAGGGCGCGGGCCAGGTTCGCTCGCTGGGCCTCGCCGCCGCTGAGCCGCCTCGCGTTTCGATTGAGCAGCGGTTCGATGCCGCAGGCCGCGGCGGCTTCGCGGATGCGGCGCTCGCGCTCGGCGGGCGGAACACGCCGGAGTCGCAGGGCGAGGTCCAGGTTCGCGGCCACGGTGCCGGACACGAACACGGGCGCCTGGAACGCATAGGCGACCATCCGCCGGACGAGGCCGGGGCTTGTGGGTTCGCCGCCGAGCAGAATACGCCCTGCGGTGGGCCGTTCGAGCGCCGAGATGAGCCGCAGCAGCGTCGACTTGCCCGAACCGTTGGGGCCAACGAGCGCCGTCACCCTTCCCGCGGCGATCTACAGATCCGGTATGTCGAGCACCGGCCGGTGGCCGCGCAGAAAGCGCAGCTCTTCGCAACGGATGTCGGTCACCGGTCCCGCCGCTGCTGGATCCATGTCAGGAGCAGGGTAACCGCGAAGGTGAGCGCGAGCAGGATGAGGCCGAGGGCCATGGCGTTCGCGTTCTGTCCGCGGCTGGTTTCGGTGACGATCGCGGTGGTAAGGACCCGGGTCTCGCCGCGGAGGTTCCCGCCCACGGTCATGGAGGCGCCGACTTCGGAAATGACCGAACCGAAGCCGGCAATGATGGCCGCGAGAATGCCAAGCCGCGCCTCGCGAACGGTGAGCCAGAGGGTTCGCAGGCGGCCGGCGCCAAGCACCGAGAGCAGGTCGGGGAGCTCGGGAGGGAGCGCCTGGACGGCCGCAGTGGTGAACCCGACGACCAGCGGCAGGGAAATCACGAACTGCGCGATGATCATCGCCTGTTTCGTGTAGATGAGGTCGAGGTCACCGAACGGGCCGTTTCGAACCAGGAGCAGCCAGACCACGAGGCCAGCAACAACCGGGGGGACGCCCATCCCGGTGTTGACCGCTCCGAGCACGACGGTGCGCCCCGGAAAGCGGGCCCGGGCGAGCAGGTAGCCGGCCGGCACTCCCACGACCATCGCGAGGAGGGTGGCCGTGCCGGACACGACAATCGTGCGCGCGGCGATGTCGCGGAGCTCCGCATCGCCGGTGGCGATGAGCCGAACAGCTTCCTGGAACCCCTCCCAGATCGCGTCCATCGCGGGTGCGTCGCGCTAGCCGAGATCTTCCAGCGTCTTGCCGGCGTCGGGCGTGAAGAGCGGTTCGCCGTACTCCTCGCGCTTGAAGTTGCCGATGATCTCCTGCACTTCGGGCGAGACCATGAACTCAACCCACGCGCGCGCCTGCTCGGCCTTCACGCCGGAGTGCTTTTCGGGGTTGACCATGTAGACCGAGTAGATGTTGAGGAGCGTGCGGTCGCCTTCGAACAGCACTTCGAGATCCAGGCCGTCGCGGAGCGCCAGGAAGGTGCCGCGGTCGGTCAGGGTGTAGGACTGCCGCTCGTTCGCGACGTTCAGGGTCGCTCCCATGCCCTGCCCGGTCTCCTCGCGGTTCGGCACGGCATCGGGATCGACGCCGGCCTGCTGCCAGAGGGCCAGCTCCATCTTGTGCGTGCCGGAATCGTCGCCGCGGGAGACGAACCCTCCCGCCGATGCGAGCGCCTGCATGGCGGCGGTGATGTCCGCGGCGTCGCGGAGGCCAGCCGGGTCGGAGGCCGGGCCGACGATGACGTAGTCGTTGTGCATCACCAGGCGGCCTTCGACGAGGTCGCCGCTTTCGACGAATTGGCGTTCGCTTTCCGGCGCATGGACGAGGACTGCGTCGGCGTTACCGTCGGCGCCCATCTGGAGTGCGGCGCCGGTGCCGACGGCGATCACCTTCACATTCACGCCGGTCCGTTCGCGGAACATGGGGACCAGCACATCGAGCAGACCGCTGTCCTGGGTGCTCGTCGTGGTGGCGAGGATCATCTCGCCGCCGATGCGCGTCTCGGTTGCCGGCGGACTCGCCTCGGCTGTGCCTTCGGTAGACGTTGCCTCCGGCGTTGGACTGCTGCCGGCGTCATCATCGTCGTCGCCGCACGCGACGGTGGCGACGGCAAGCATTGCGACGACGGCCAGGATGAACCAGGCCTGGAATCGTCTCATGGCTCCCTCCTCCCGATATGCCGCAGGGAGCATACCGACGGGGGAGCGATGTGTCACCCGGGGCCGAACGCTAACACGCGACTAGGAGGAAAGTTAATCGCAGGCGGAGAAATTTACGTTTGATTTACGCCTTTGAAGCCTCGTATGTGTTACAACAAGGGTGCCGAATCCGCGAGAGCGGAACGGGGGAACCAACTTTTGGGGTGTATCTCCGCGAAAGCGGAGTAGGTGACTCCCCTCACCGAACCCGTCAGCTAACCCCGTAGGCCTAAGGGAGAGGCGTGGCAGCCGCTCAGCCTGCCGAAAGCCTCTCATCGACTCGGTCGCTTTTTATGCGCGATCCCGCGCGCGGCCAGAACCGACGGGAGGTTGACTCCGTGCTTCGAACCCAGAATGTCCCGTGGTGGCGCCGCCTGTTTGCCGAGGCGCAGGTCCCCTCGTATGTGGTGGTGCGCCCGCCTGAAGCTCGGCGATGCCCTGAGTGCTTCGCCCAGTACGAGGTTCGCGACCGCTACTGTCCGGGCTGCCGTGTCGCAGTGCCGGAGTGGCGTTTCGGGTAATCTGCTCCGTTCCTCCCTCCTCTTGGTGCGCTACTCCCCTGGTGGCGCAACAAGAACCGATAGGCCAGCCGGAGTCGCGCCGGGTGGCCTTTTGGTTTGTCTCGAAAACGGCTACCCGGGCTACGGGACGGGCGCGAAGTCGAGGATGGCGAACGTCTCGTTCGAATAGACCAGGGAGATGTCCGACGGGGCGTCGCGCAGCCACCACTGCCACCCGATCCACTCCTCGCGGTAGACCACCACCCGGCCGATGCCGTGCTCACGGGCGAGCGCCGCTGCTGCAGGGCCGTCGAGCGTACGAAGCAGTGTGGCGACGAGGCGCGCCTCCTCCCGTTCGTCTTCGAAGGCGAGCCAGCGGGCGTTGCTCCCGACAAGCACTGGAGCATCGCTGAGCCCGCGCCACCACCAGCCGACCGGCCAATCCCTGCGGTCCGCGGCGATGGCGATGGCGCCGTCCGGCGGGTTCGCGTTCGACCACTCGACGGCGTCCAGATAGTGGCTGTCGAGCATCCGGTAGTAGGCGATGTCCTCTTCGACGACGGCGTCGAGGCTGGGGAGCAGCGCCACGAGCAGGCTGGCGGGCGCTGCGGCCAGCGCCGCGGAGGCGGTGACGCTGCGAAGACGGACTGCGAGGTCTGCGCCGAGCATGGCAACGGCGAGGGGAGCCGAGACGGCCACCCCGGCGAGGAGTCGCGCTTCGCCGCTTATGACGAATGCGGCGGACGCCGTGAAGAAGAGCGCAGCCACCGCAAGCACCAGCGGCGAGGGCTCCGAGCGCCGAACCAGCCTGGCAGCCAGCGTGATCGCGGCGAGGAGCCAGAGCGCGCCCCACAACGGCACAACGTCCCGGAAGCCGTACTCGACCGAGTCCGAGAGCGTGACCGACGCGGGGTTGAGCGGCGGTTCGTAGCCCGCCAGGAGCAGCGGCACGTAGGTCGGGAGGAACGCGGCGAGCGCGGCCACCAGCGGGAGCGCCACGAACCTGGCCCGGTGCAGCACTACAGGCACGGGCGGGCGAACGGTCGCGAGCCAGAGCACCACGAGCACGGCCGCCGTCCCAATGGCCACGAGGAAGTACATGTGGTGCGAAAGCGCGGTGATAACGGCGAACGCCGCCGTGGCGCCCAGGTACCGGCGGTTCGGCTGGAGCAGGAGGCAGGCGAGCGACCAGAGTGCCAGCAAGCCCGCGGCCACCGCGAGGTTCTGCGGATAGCCGCCGAAGGCCATCGGTTCGGTGATGGGGCGCGCGAAGGCGACGAGCATGGCCGCCAGCGCGGCCGCCCACCAGCCGACCGTCCTGTATGCGACGACAAGTACGGCAGCTACAACGGCGAGCAGCGACGCTACCGCCATGAGCTTTACTGCGACGTATGGGGCAACGGCGAACGACGCGATGTGAAGTAGCACAGGGATAATTGGCGGGTAAATACCGCCATTCGGTGAGTGCACATCGTCTCCGGTCATATTGCGACCGATCGCGAGCCAGTTTCCCCCGTCGAGACCGCTCGGGTATTGGCCGAACTGTTCCCAACGGTAAAGGGCCAGCGCAGCAAACATGACAAACACAAGAGCTGCTACTACAGCACGCTGCACTCCAGATGTTGACAGCATTCGTGACAGCGGGAGAATTACAGGTGAAACTTCTCCCGGTACAGCAACTGGATCGCCCCGTCCGTGCCCTGTGCCACTCACAGGAGGTTGTCTTGACGGCGGTATCGGCTGATCCATCACTGCACTCCGCTGGTTCGGGTACTCCGGCTCGCCGCCTGCGCCTGCTGTTCTTCTACGATGCCGTCTACCCGGAATCGCTGGGTGGTGTCGAACACCGCAACTACCAGCTCGCTCGTGCGCTCGCGCGGCGGGGACACGATGTGACGATCGCCGGCTGGTTCGAAGACCGGGATCGCGAGGAGCCGGGCGTTCGCTACCTGCGCCTGCCCGGGCGGTCCGGGCTGTACACGCCGGAGGGGAAGCGCAGCACACTCGCCGCCATCCGGCTCGCCCTCGCGGCAGCTCGGTTGGACCTTTCGGAATACGACGCGGTGGAGTCGGCGAACATCCCGTACATCCACCTCGTGCCGCTTTCGGTGCGCGCCTGGGTGCAGCGGCGGCCCCTGTTCGTCACATGGCACGAGTACTGGGGCCTGTACTGGCGCGACTACCTGCCGGGCATCCGCTGGCCCGCCTACGCGGCGCTGGAGTGGGTGACGGCACAACTCGGCACGCGCACGAGTGCGGTCAGCAGCTTCACGGCCGAACGGCTGCGGCGCCGGCGGCTGCGACGGCAGGAGATCGGGCTGATCCCGAACGGGATCCCGCTGGACCGCATCCGCAGTGTAGCCAGCGCCGAACCCGGGCCTCCGCTGGTCTACGCAGGGCGGCTGCTGCGCGAGAAGCGGCTCGACCTGCTGCTCGAAGCGGTCGGGGCGCTGCCCGCCCGGGAGGACGAAAAGCTGCTCACCATCATCGGTGACGGCCCCGACCGCGAGCGGCTGCAGCGAGTCGCCGCGGACCTCGGCGTCGAGGGCCGCGTGGAGTTCACCGGGCGGCTTCCCGCACCCGAGGATGTCTGGTCGCGCATGACGGGAGCGCGAATCGCGGTACAGCCGTCGTCGCGCGAAGGCTTCGGGATGTTCCCGCTGGAAGCGATGGCGCTTGGGTTGCCGGTGGTGTACTGCACTTCGCCCGAGAGTGCGCTGCCGGAACTGGTCCGAACCGGGGTCGAAGGCGTGGAGACCGAGGCTGACGCGCGGTCGTTGGCACGCACGCTCGAGTGGCTCCTTTCGAACGGGGAACAGGTTGAGCGCCTCTCGCGGCAGGCACGGCTCCGCGCGGCCGAATACGATTGGGACGCGATCGCCGCGCGGTTCGAGGCGATAATCGAGCAGCACGCGCGTCGCAGGGCCTGACACCCCGGTCATTCGCTGGTCCCCTTGCCGGTGAAACGCAGGACGACGTATCGGTCGTTCGCGAAGGCGAGCTCGACGGCCGGCGAGGGTTCGCTCAGCCACGTCCTCCAACCGGTCCAGATGCCGGTATCCGCGACGAGAAGGGCGATGCCTTCGGCGAGGGCTCTCTCGGCCGCGTCAGCCGAGACGGTCTCCGCTGTGAGGTCCGCGACGAGGTTGGCCTGTTCGCGCTCGCCGGGGAAAGCGAGCCAGCCGCTATCGCTGCCCGTCACCACGTCGCGGTCGCCGAGCCCTTCGAACCACCAGCCGATTGGCCAGCCATCGCGGCCGGGTGCGACCGCGACGGCGCCAGCAGCGGGATGGGAGTCCACGGCCTCGACCGTTTCGGCGAGGTCGGCGTCGAACGTGCGGTAGTACTCGAAGACGGTAGCGTTGGTTTCGAACGCAGCGCCGGCGAACCCGAGAGCCCCGGCAGATACCGCGACCAGCGCCAGCCCGCGAACCCACGCACGGGGAGCGGTTCGAACCAGCACGCCGAGCGCGCCCGCAGCGCAGATGACGGCGCCGATGAAGAGCATCGCGAGCAGGCGCGGCTCGGAGGAGAAGACGAACGCGGCACCTGCAACCACAAATAGCGCTGCGCCGGTCTGCAGCGCGACACCGCGTAGCCGCAGCGTGGCGCCGCCGAGGATCCCGAACAGGATCACGGTCATGTAGAACGGGCGGGCGTCGCCGAAGGTGTACGCGAGGGCGGATTCGAGGCCCATCGGTTCGATGCCCGGCGTCGGTTCGTACCCGCGGTAAGTCATCGTGGCGGCCGTGGGCGCGAACACGATGAGCGATACCGCGACCGGGAGCACCAGCCCCTGCGCGCGGACGAGCACGGCATCCCGGTTCGCATCCAACAGCCGGATGGCGACGACCAGCCCGCACGCGAGGAGCGCGAGCACGTAGAAGATGTGGTGCGCGAGCGCGACGACCACGAGCGCCGCAGTGAACCACCGGGCACGCGCCGGGGGACCTTCGAGCATGCGGGCGGTGAGCCACGCGGCGAGCACAGTCCCCGCGAGCGCGATGTTCTGTGGGTACCCGCCAAACGCGACCGCCTCGGCGACGGGCCGTGCCAGCCCAACGACCAGCGCCGCGAGCGCCGCAAGCAGGAGCAAGCCCTCGGTTCGCGACACCAGGAAGACTGCCGCGGGAATGGACAGCGCCGAGACGACCGCAACCGCACGCAGCGCGTCGTGTGGACCGACCGCGAGCGCGAGGAGTTGTGCCAGGAGCGGCACGAGCGGCCTGGCGAAGCTGGCGTCGCCGGGCGTCTCCCACATCGCGCGGCCGGCAGCGAGCCAGTTGCCGGGATCGTTCCCGGTAACGTAGGCGCCGATGTTGTGCACCGCATGCGCAGCGAGAACGCCAAACACCACGAAGAGGATCGCGGCTGGAAGCAGGACGGTACGGAGGCGGGCCGCCCACGTCATGTCCCGTGTGGGGGCCACAGCTACCGCGCGGAGACGCGCCTTTCGCAGGTCGCCGAGGGTGGTCATTTCGCCGCCACACCGTAGTAGTGCGCGACCTGGGCGGGCGTATCCCCTTCGCCTGCTGGTGTCGCGATCACCATGAGGTCGAACACCGCGGGTGCCCCGGGCAGGGGAATCCGAATCACTTCAGTTCGACGAACCGGCGTGGGGTGGGTGCCCGAGATGGGATCGGAGTTCCCTTCGCGCGGGGTAAAGGCCCAGCTGATGCCGACACTTTCGACGCCGGCGCCGGGCTCGACGGTGACGAGGAGCGCATCACCCTCCGGGGCGAGGACCGGTTCGGCGAACGTGGCAGCCGCACCCCCGTGCTGCATCGCGAACCGCACGCCGTTGCCCTGCACGCCGAACTGGCCGAATTCGAACGGCCCACCGGCAGCGTGGAGCCACTCTCCCCCTTCGTTGCGATGAACCCACGCGGTGACTTCGTAGCGGCCATCGCGAACGACCAGGGGTTCGCGCCAGGTGAGCCTGTGCGGGCGGCCGGGTTCGAGCTGCACTTCCTCGACCGCGGACATGTATTCGAAGGTGCGCCACGGTTCGGGGTCCCCGGGAAGGGCGAGGACGTACCAGGCGCGCACCGTTGCCGGCGTTTCGCTGGTCAGCACCATCGATACGGAAAGCTCGTTGCCGACGCGCTCGGCGAGGGTGCCGGTCACTGCGATGGTGGTTGGGCCGCCTTCGGCATCAGCGCCGGCGGAGGGCCAATCGAGCAACGTGCTGATGGCCGCTCCAGCCAGGGCGAGTGCGGCCATCAGCAGCAAGCGACGGAACGCCGGGGGGATGCGCTCCGTCGCCACAGGTGAAGTAGCTCCTCCGAGGTTGGTCAGGCCCGGTTCGACCGCTGGCGCAGCGCGTACATCGCGACGACTGTCCCGGCGACCACGATGCCGACCACGCCCGCGCCCGCCAGCGACCAGTCGCCAGAGGTGGCGGTACCGGCGCCGGTGGCGGGCGGGGCCGGCGTGGCGGTGGAGGGAACGGTGGCAGTAGCCGTGACGGTAGCCGTCACAGTCGGGGTAGCGTCGGCTGCGACGATGAAGTCACCGATGCGCTGGCCATTGAAGTACAGGGTGTGGAGCCCGTTTTCGAGCGGTTCGGGCACACGGGCGCTGAAGTTGCCCGCGGCGTCGGTCGGGGCCACGAAGGTGATCGGGGTCGAGGTAATGGTAATTGTCACAGAACCATTTGCGTCCTCGACCTGACCACTAATCACCGGCTGAGATTCGTTCACTACCGGCGTATCGTCGGCGTCGACGGGTTGTCCATTAATAGTCGCGGCAAGGACCCCGGGAGGGAGATCGTCGTCCTGGTAGTTCTGTGCCTGGACCGCGCTATACGCAGCGAAGGCGACTACCAGTGCTACCAGCATCGCTGGTACGCGTACCGAAACGAAGAATCTGCTCACTATAACCTCCATACCAGCACCTCGCTCGTGGGGCGGGCGAGCGGATGGCGGTCTCCCCAAACCTTGAAGGAAGCGTTCACCGCCCGTCAACCATCTTTGGTTGCCGGAGTGTAAGCGTTCTATTTTCTCACAATCTATTTGCAAAACGAGATAGGATTCGGCGGACGCATCGCCGAATGGGGGTTCGATGATAAGACCATTGCGAATGTGTTTCCGAGACCCCTAGGGGCGACGTGACATTCCTTCCCGTCTCTATCAGCGCGTGTAAACCGGCGAGAAACTTCCCAGTGCCGTTCCGTAAAATTTCTTGTCGCCTCGAAATCGACTCTTCCCTCGGGC
>CAZWBW010000037.1:0-5312 GCA_964632355.1 uncultured Anaerolineaceae bacterium
CAGAGGAAGTCGACCTTGATCTGCATCGGGTAGCCCATCCACCCGAAGATGTCGATGTTGTCCCAGCCTTCCTTGTCGTCGCCGCGCGGCGGGTAGTAGTTGATCCGGACCTTGTGGAAGATGTCGCCGTAGAGCTCGGGGTAGAGATCCGGCTGGAGGATGTACTCGAGCACGCCGAGCTTCGAGTCTTCCTTGGTCTTGAAGCTCTCCGGGTCGTCGAGGACTTCGCCGTCGCGGTTGCCGAGGATGTTGGTGGAGTACCAGCCCTTCACGCCGAGCATGCGTGCCTTGAGCATCGGGGCGAGGACGGTCTTGACCATGGTCTGGCCGGTCTTGAAGTCCTTACCGCAGTGGGGCACGCCCTTGTCGACAGCGAGCTTCTGGAGCGCCGGGATATCGGTCGTGAGGTTCGGCGCGCCGTTGGCGAAGGGCACACCTTCCATGAGCGCCGCGTAGGCGTAGATCATCGACGGTGCGATGTTGACGTCGTTCGCCTCCATCGCGGCCTCGAAGTCCTCGAGGTTCTGGTGCACCTGGCAGGGCTGCATGAAGATCTCGGTCGAGGCGCACCAGATCATCACGAGCCGGTCGCAGCCGTGCTTCGCCTTGAAATCACGAATGTCCTGGCGGATGGCCTCCGCGAGCGCCATCTTGTTCGGCGCGGACTTCACGTTCGTGCCCGAGAGGCGCTTCACGTAGTACTGGTCAAACACCGCCGGCATCGGTTCGATGCTGGAAAGGAAGTCCTTGATCGGCTCGAGGTGTTCGTGCCGGTCGAGCACGCGACCCTTGAGCGCAGCCTCGTAAGCGTTATCGGGGATGGGGTCCCACGCGCCAAAGACAAGGTCGTTGAGGTCGGCGAGGGGGACGAAATCTTTGATCAGCGGCGTGCGGTGTTCGGTGCGCTTGCCCAGCCGGATCGTGCCCATCTGAGTGAGCGAACCGACGGGGAGGCCTGCGCCCCGCCGGGCGTTTTCGACACCGGCGATGAAGGTGGTAGCGACGGCGCCAAGGCCGACGAGCAGCACCCCGAGTTTGCCTTTGGCAGGCGCGATTTCGCGTGGGGCAGTAGCAACAAAGTCTTTCGGTTCCAAGATGATCCCTCTTTCCCGGGCAAGCGAGATGAGGACCCCGTGCCACTGTGCAGGGATCCGTCCCGTCTTTGCCCAATGCTGAATCGTGCTTTGTCGCCGCCCGAGCAACGCGGCGAGTGCGGTCTGCCCGCCGAAGCGCTGGATGATGCGCTCGGCGGCGTTGAGGTCGTTGCTCACGGGGCCAAGATAACGAATTTTTCGTTAGGGCCGCAAGTGAACCCCTTCGCCGCGAGGCGTGCGGCCAGGGGGCGCAGAATACCCGTTCCGGGAACTATTCGTCGAGCGGAATGTCGACCTGCCAGCCGCCGGTCTCGGGGATCCCGGAATCGCCGCACGTGAGCGTGAGCTTGGTGGTCCCGTCGGCGAGCGGCCCGGCGAAGGTCCACGCGACGGTGCCGTCGGGGCTGGTCTTGCCCTGCTGGAGCGAACGCGGGACAGTCCCGATTCGTTCGCGCGCGAGTCCTGACGCTCATCCCAGTTCGAGCCGTGAGCGTAGGGTCTCGGACCGGAAATTGAACTAGCCGCTCGCCAACAGCTCGCGGAGGCGAAGGGCGTTGCGGGGGGCGTGGCCACCGATGTCGTTGTTGAAGTAGACGAAGGCCTGCCGGGTTTCGCGGGCGGCAACCCGAAGGCGTTCGGCCCAGCGCCCGAGTTCGTCGTCCGGGTAGTTGCCGCCGTAGCGTTCGCCGGAGCCGTGGAACCGCATGTACAGCAGCCCGCCGGTCGCGCGCAGTGGCGATTCGAGACCGGGCATGTGGAACGCGCAGAACCCGGCGCCGTGGGCGTCGAGCACTTCGAACGTGGGCCCCGCGAACCACGACTCGTGGCGGAACTCGAACACGTGGGTCAGCTCGCGAGGCAACAGCTCGAGGAAGGCTTCGAAGCGGCGAACGTTCGAGGCGTCGCGCCGGAAGGTCGGCGGGAGCTGGTAGAGGATGGGGCCAAGGTGATCGCCGAGCCGCCGCGCGCCGTCGTACAGCAGCTGCAGTGACCCGGGTTCAACCGCGAGGCGCCGGATGTGCGTGATGTAGCGGCTTGCCTTCACCGCGAACAGGAAGCCTGGGGGCGCTTCGTTGCGCCAGAGGGCCCAGGCGGCGGGTTTTGGCTGGCGGTAGAAGCTGGCGTTCAGTTCGACCGTATCGAAGGTGCGCGCGTAGTGGTCGAACCAGCGGGCCGCCGGGAGCCCGTGGGGATAGAAGTCATCGCGCCAGTGTTTGTAGTGCCAGCCAGATGTGCCGACGCGGAACTCCATCGCCCGATTCTCGTCCCGCGGGCACCGGTTGTCTGCCTAGGTGGCGAAGGGGTTCTCAGCCGAGGCGGAGGAAGATTCGGGTTCCTCCTCTTTCTTGTTGCTGCCTCCGTCGCGCACCTCTTCTTCGCGCAGCACGATGGGGCGGAGCGGCTTGAGGAGGTCGGCGCCCGCCTGGTCGAACCGCTGGCGGATGAGGCGGCGGAGTTCGCCGGTGAGTTCCCACTGTGTGCCGGGCTTAACGTCGCCTAGCACCTTCAGGATGACGCCGCCTTCCGTGAGTTCGTCGATGCGAAGGACACTCGGCGCCGAGAGGATGTCGCGGGCGCGCTCCTCGGCGAGCTGGCGGCAGGCGTCGTTCACCATGCGAATCGCGTCTTCGGTGGGGATGTCGCGCGGGACCGTGACATCGAGGTTGATGCGGCTGAAGCCGCTGGTCATGTTCGTGGCGATCGAGATGGCGCTGTTCGGGATGTAGTGGAGGTGGCCGTCGAGGTCGCGGAGGACGGTGCGCCGCGGGTTGATTTCGACGACGGCGCCGCTCACCCCGGCAACCCGCACAACGTCGCCGACGCCGTACTGGTCTTCGAGCAGGATGAAGGTGCCGTTGATGACGTCCTTGATGAGCGTCTGGGCGCCGAGACCGATCGCGATGCCGGCAATACCAACGCTGGCGACGAGCGCCGAGATGTTGAGCCCCAGCACGTCGAGCACCAGTGCGGTGCCGATGAAGAACAGGAAGATCGAGGAGAGCCAGTTGAAGGTGGCGACGATGGTGTTGGCTCGGCGCTCGGCGAGGCGTTCCTCTTCGTGGCGGACTCTCGCGGTCCGGAGGATTGCGCGGCGCAGGAAGCGTTCGATTACGACCTTCCGGATGATGTAGGAGACGATGACGACGCCGACGATGACGATCAGGGCCGCGAGCAGGTCCTCGCGGAACCACGTCTTCCACTCATCCCAGCTGGCGGGCACGAGAAAGACCTCTCCCATCAGACGCGCTCCAGTGGCGCCATGCTTTGGAGCAGCCGCCGAACCCCGGCCCCATCGAAGGCGACAACCACCTCGACATCGCTCCCTCGCGCCTGGGTGCTCACGACCATGCCTTCGCCGAACTTGGGGTGCGAAACGCGGTCGCCGGCCTTGAACTCTGCGGCCGCGGGCTGGAACTCCTCGCGGACGGGAGCGCTGGCAACCACGTCGGCGTAGCTCTTACGGGTCGTCGAACTCCATGGCCGCATGACGGACGGTGGGATGTCCTTCAGGAAGCGCGACACGGGGTTCGTCGACTGGTTACCCATAAGGTACCGACGGTAGGAACGAGTCAGGTAAAGCAAATCCTCGGCGCGAGTAATCCCGACGTAGGCGAGCCGGCGTTCCTCCTCCATCTGGAGTGGATCGTCGAACGAGCGGATGTGCGGGAGAACGCCCTCCTCCATGCCCACGAGGAAGACGACCGGGAATTCGAGGCCCTTCGCCGCGTGGAGGGTGATGAGCGTGACGGCGTCGACGTCATCCTGCATCTCGTCGACGTCGGCGACGAGGGAGACGTCCTGGAGGAAGGTCGAGAGATCGCTTGCTTCGCCCGTGACCTCCTCGTACTGGCTCATCACGTTGCGGAGCTGCATCACGTTCTCGAGGCGGTCCTGGGCGTCGCCTTCGCCGTCCTGGAGGTAGCGGGCATAGCCCGTCTCGGTAAGCACGGCGTCCAGGAGTTCTTCGAGCGGAAGTTCGCGCCGTTCGCGCAGGCTGTTGATGAGTTCGACGAAGGCGCGGACGGCGTTCGCCGAGCGCGCCACGATGCCCGAAACCGGGTGCCCTTTCGCGACCATCTCGGCGGCGTCCCACATCGTCAGCCCGACCTGGGAACCGTATTCGCGCAGCCGCTGGACCGTGCGGTCGCCGATGCCGCGCGGGGGCACGTTGATGACCCGCAGCAGGCTCGCTTCGTCGAGGCGGTTGTGGATGAGGCGAAGGTAGGCGATGAGATCCTTGATTTCGCGGCGCTGGTAGAAGCGCACGCCGCCGACGATGCGGTAAGGGATGCGGTGGCGGACGAGTGCCTCTTCGATCGGGCGGGACTGCGCGTTCGTCCGGTAGAGCACGGCGATGTCGCCGTAGCGGCGCCCTTCGGCGGTGAGCCGCGCCGATTCAGTGGCGACGAATTCGCCCTCCTCCTCTTCGGAGTACGCCTCGTAGACGGAGATAAGGTCGCCGCCTTCGCGTTCGGTCCAGAGGGTCCGCTTGTGGCGGCCGGGGTTCTTCGCGATGACGGCATCGGCGGCCTCGAGGATCGGCCGGGTGGAGCGGTAGTTCTGTTCGAGCAGGTAGGTGGTGCAGTTCGGGAAGTCGCGCTCGAAGTATCCGACGTTGCGGATGTCGGCAGCGCGCCAGGAGTAGATGCTCTGGTCAGGGTCGCCGACAACGGTGATGTTGCCGTGGGCGGAGGCGAGCACCTTCGCGAGCTGGTACTGCACCTTGTTCGTGTCCTGGAACTCGTCGACGAGGACGTGCAGGAAGCGCCCGGCATACTTCTCGCGCACGCGCTCCGACTCGCGGAACATGCGCAGGGCTTCGTTCAGGAGGTCGTCGAAATCGAGCGCGGATGCCGCGCGGAGCGCCTCGTCGTAGCGGGCATAGGCGCGCGCGGCGACCTCTTCGTAGTAGTCGCGGACGCGCTGGCTGAACTCCTCGGGGCCGATGAGCTCGCTCTTGGCCTTCGAAATCGTACCGAGGATGGCGCGCGGGCTGAACCGGCGCGGATCGACGGACATCGCTTCAAGGACGCGCTTCATCAGCGCGACCTGGTCGGCGTCGTCGTAGATGACGAAGTCGGGGTCGACACCGACGACCTTGCCGTCGATACGAAGCCAGCGGGCGCACATCGAATGGAATGTGCCGAGCGCCAGGCTGCCGGCGTCGTCGCCGAGGAGCGTGCGAGCGCGGTCGCGCATTTCGCGGGCGGCCTTGTT